>JBBYJL010000029.1:0-15214 GCA_043196285.1 Thermoplasmataceae archaeon
CATTAATGGAGTATTTACCCTGACAGGAACAGCAATGGGTCTCGGTCTAACAGGATTCCTGATTTCAGTGGGAGTACTTCCTTTTTCTCTCATGATTATTGTGATAGTCCTTCTTGCAACTGCCTCCATCACCACTCTTGCGATCAGGAGAGATGATGAACCCATGCCAGAAAACGCCTTTCACCCATTAAGGATCTTCTTGGATATATTCAACCCCAATGAAACTTCCCCGGATTTCTTCTGGTTGGTGGGTGCCAGTTTCCTGTTCTTTTTGGGGATAACAGGTTTAAGTTTCTTTGAATTATACTATTTCAGGGACGTGCTTATGGCGTCAGATCCTGCAAGCCTGGTGGCAATTTCTGGGATTTTTGTACTAGTCTTTTCTGCGCTTGGCGCTGCTCTATTCGGATCACTTTCTGACAGGTATGGAAGGTGGAAGATACTTCTTTCGTCCACAGTTATAGCGGGCTTTGCAACTGCCCTTATTCCCACAATCCCAACCTTTACCAATTTTCTCATCCTCGGCTCGTTTATCGGCATCAGCTATGGAACATATTTTACGGTCTCCAAAGCTCTAGCAAGCGATATGGCTCCTCCACAGGACGCTGGCAAATATATGGCCTATTACAACATTGCAGTAGGAGGTTCCTCTGCCTTCTCAACCCTCTTTTATGGAATAGTACTTGAAATGTTTGGCACATCCTACAGAATAGGTTTCACAGCCATATTTGAAATGTCTGCCGCCTTCTATTTTATTGGCCTTTTCTTCCTGTTCAGGTTAAGAAGGAATAACAGGCATGCCAATAAATTCTACGTTTGAATATATTAATAAAATCCATGAACATTACTGGAAGATATGGATTCTTCGCCAAGGCTCTCCAATCGGTTCATAGTTGGGTACAATATGCTGTACCTTGGCGTAAATTACCTGTGGATATCTTTTGAGGCCCTAATTCTTCCATTGCAGGTAAGCTCGGTTGTCAGCACAAGCGAAATGGGCCTCATGCTTGGTATTACTGCATCAGCAGGAAATGCCTTTGGCATTTTCGGTAACCTGTTCTCCGGCATATTAAGCGATCGAATTAAGATAGGGAGAGACAAGCGATCTCCATACATTATTGCAGGAATAACCGTTGTATTTTTCACACTTATTGGAGAGACTGTTTTCTCAAGATCTATCTATGAGGTGCTTGCTGGCTATATTCTTCTGCAGGCCTTCTCTAACCTTGCGATCGGAGCCACCCAGCCTATTCTTGCAGAGATTGAAAGCAGGGAACAGAGAGGTACGTCTGCCGGGGTAAATGGCCTGTTCAGCCTGATAGGATCCGCTCTGGGTTTTGGCATAACATCCTCTCTCCTGGCATCTCCGTTCAGGAATGGAGATTTGTACTCAATAGCAGCAGGTATTGCGATCACAGGAGCTGGAACACTTTTTGCGATAAAAAACAGAAGATTCGTATCCCTCGGATCAAATCTGAGCAGGCTTAAAATCAGGCTTGCAAGGATCAGGAAGATACCGATCAACATGAGAAAGTTTTCGAGACTCATTGTCGGTAGTTTTTTCGTTTTTTCAGGCATTACTGGCTTGACCTACTTTGAACTTTATTTCTTCAGAGAAATTCTCAACGTGAATGATCCTGCCACCTATGTGGCAATAGCAGGCATTGTAGTTCTTGCAATTTCCGCTCTTTCTTCGATAGTACTCGGCCACTTCTCCAACAGAATAGGAAGATGGAACATTGTTGTCGCCGATGCTGCAATTGCTTCCATTCCTACCTTAATAATACCCTACTTCAGGTCTTTCTATATCTTTCTGTTGCTTGGATCTGTCATCGGAGCTACTTATGGTACATTCTACAGCGTTTCTTTCGCGATTGCAGGCGATCTTGTACCCGAGCATGAGTCTGGGAAATATATGTCAATCTTCTACCTTGCGCTTGCGGGCGCCTCGACAATTTCACCTCTGATCTACGGTCTTATGCTCTACATTTTCAATCAGTCGTCATCGTCAGGTTTCATTGCGCTTTTCTCCACTTCCTCTGCGTTCTATATGATCGGGGCAATTGTGCTTTACATTGGATCCAGATCGTAGAGACCTAAACTTCCCTTAAGGATGGGATATATTTCCGACAAATTTTATGCGACATAGTGTTACATATATGTGAAAATTTCTATTGTATCATGGAATGTGAACGGAATCAGGGCTGCCCTGAGAAATGGGCTCGTTGGATCCATTAATAAGATGAACTCAGACATTGTGTGTCTGCAGGAAGTCAAGGCTGATGAAGCCGCTATACCGGAGGACGTCAAAAATATGGGTTATTCTGTCTACATTAATCCTGCAGAAAAGAGAGGTTACAGCGGCACCCTTACTTTATCACGTGCATCTCCTCTCTCAGTTGTCAGGGGAATCGGATCCAAAAAGTTTGATTCCGAAGGCAGGATTATTGCACTTGAGTACAGGGACTTCTGGATTATTAACGCGTACTTCCCCAATTCACAGAGAGGTCTTACCAGGCTGGACTACAAGCTTGAGTACAACAGAGACTTTGAAAAATGGGCACAAAGCCTAAGAAAAGTAAAACCTCTGGTAATATGTGGAGATTTCAATGTAGCGCATGAGGAGATTGATATTGCGAGACCTAAAGACAATGAGAATAATGCTGGATTCACGATTGAGGAAAGGAACTGGATGACAGAATTTCTCTCCAAGGGCTATCTTGACACTTTCCGAATGTTCAACAGGGAAGGTGGTAATTACACATGGTGGTCTTACAGATTCAATGCCAGACATAAAAACATAGGCTGGAGAATAGATTATTTTATAGTATCTGAAGAGCTCAGAAAAAATGTACTGAGGTCCGTTATACTTGCCGGCTACACGGGATCTGACCACGCACCCATTCAGCTTGATCTGACATTCCCCTGATAATACCTTGTGCCCAAGTGAGTTTTTCCGGCATTTAAGCTAAAAGAGTTCAGCATAAACTTTTTTCACTGACTTCGGTTAACGTCTTCTGTGAATATATCCAGAAAGCTTTGGAACGGTATACACAAGGTGTCAGTCAATGATTACGTTCCCCTGGTGAGATATAATTTTTCCACTGAATCCGCAGAAGAAAATAGCGGAGACCCATATAGCATAGAAGAGACAGGGGAATTTATACGCATCATAATGCCCCTTGCGATCAGAGAGCACATACTCGGACTAGGCGAGAGAGCATACGACATTGACAGAAGGATGGGAAAGTTCAGGTCCTGGAATAGTGATTCATTTGCATACGAATACAAGAAAGATCCGCTATATGTTTCCATTCCGTTCTTCATAACTGTTTTAGAAGGGAAAGCAGTGGGAGTTTTTGTGAATTTTCCAGGAATGATAGATTTTGATTTCGGAATCGAAATCTACGATAAGATCATCATTACCGTACATGCCAGTTCCGCAGAGTTCTACATAATAGACGGTCCTTCGATAGAAAAAGTGATTGAAAGATACACGGACCTGACCGGTAAGCCTTTCCTGCCACCCAGGTGGGCGCTGGAGCACCAGATAAGCAGATATTCGTATTATCCACAGGAAACTGCTTTAAAGACGCTTGATGAATATCTCAAGGAATTCAGGGTTGGTGCAATGTATCTTGATATACACTATCAGGACTCGTTCAATACCTTCACATGGGGAAATTACTTTCCGGACCCAAGAGGATTTGTGGAAGATCTAAGAAAACGAGAAGTAAAGCTGGTTACAATTATAGATCCATATGTGAAGGTTGACCAGAACCTTGAGTTATTTAGAGAAAGTCTCGGAATCCTTTGTGAGAGAGAATCTGGAGAAATATACACAGAAAGATCATGGCCAGGACTTGTCGCCTTTCCTGATTTTTTCAACCCTGATGCACGCACGTGGTGGAGCAAACATGTGAGCGAGTGGGTGAAGAACTGGACAGATGGCGTCTGGATAGACATGAATGAGCCAAGTCCAGCCTTGAACTGGAACATGGATCGCGATCATGGGGGCACTCTTGTGCACAGATCTGGCAACAAGAATATTCCGCATTCGCAAGCGAGAAATGCTTTTCCTTATTTCGAAGCAATGGCCACATATAATGGAATGATGGAAGCTAAGAAGGAGCCTTTTATCCTTTCAAGATCAGGGTACGCCGGGATCCAGAGCTTTGCGGCCGTCTGGACTGGGGACAACACCTCAGGTTTAAGCGATCTAAAGCTGCAGATCTCCCTAATAACGTCATTGTCAATTTCCGGAATACCAGTGGTCGGATGTGATCTTGGCGGGTTCTACGGAAAGAGTGATCCTGAACTGGTTGAACTCTATTACAGAATGGCGTTGTTCTTCCCTTTATACAGAAACCATAAGGCAGAAGGAGAGAATGATCAGGAACTTTTCCGTTTCCCTGGACCGATTAAGGACAGGATAGGAAAATGTCTTGACATAAGATACTATTTCATTCCATACCTCTATTCCGCCGAAATGGAAAGCCACAGGACAGGACATCCAGTCATAAGACCTCTGTGCTATGAATTTTCTGGAGACGAGGATACATATAACATTAACGATGAATACATGGTCGGAAAGGATATCCTGTATGCTCCGCAACTGGACCCTCAGAAGGATGAAAGAACAGTATACATTCCTTCCGGAGAATGGTTTGAATTCTGGAGTGGGAGATACGTTCTGGGTCCTGCCTATCTCAGTTCGTTCAGCGAGTACCCGCTGTTTATTCGAAACGGATCCATTTTCTCCGCTGGATTTGAGGCACCATTTGATCTCGTTATTGCTGGAAATGCAGAATTCGATGATTCACTGGCTGGAAAAATTCGACATAAAAATGGGCTGATTGATCTCGAAAAGAACATCCATATATCCAAGGTTGTATATTACTCAGTAGAGAATGGCGGTAAAGGAAAAAGAATCGAGAAAGAGGTAAATGGAGAGGTAAGCTCCATTTCACTTCAATAATTTTCAGGATATATTTAGGAATGGCATACCCAGCAGAATTGAATGTTCTGGTTAGAAGTTCTGTCCATCGATCAGAAGACTGACTTTTGACCTGATCTCAGATCTCATTTTCTCTGCTATTTCTCTTGGTTTACCGCTCAATTCTGGAATTCTTAGTGAACAATCCATCGTCTCACCTTTCCATTCCTTTACCCTGTTGCATATTCTTGATTTTATTCTGAGACCCATTTCCAGAAAGTCCTTGCTTATCTCTTCAGACTGGACGAGGCTCAGATCGTCTGGCGTAGTTACGAGGAAAAAGTTTGACCTGGACAGTTCATTCCATACATTATTGGCAAGTTCTCTCCACTGGTTCAGGATATCCAAGGCGTTAGACTTACCGAATTTTTCCTTCAGCCTCAGGTAATACTGTATATCTCTTCCCAGATGATCGTAAAAATCTCTCTCTATGGTTAACAAATGCATTGTGGAGGATGAAGCTGGCGTATCCCAGACAACGTATTCATATTCTCCGGAGTTTTCAATATTAACAAGCTCTGAGATCATGAATTCTTCTGCAACACCTGGTGCTGTAGAGATATGCTGCAGTACAGACCGATCCGTGTTGATAAACTCACTGATGATTGAAAAAACTTCTTCTCCATACCTGTCTATCCATCTCTTCGCTACCTCTTTTTCAGAAAGTTCAAGGAACTTAACTTCATCATCCTTTGAGAATATATATCTCAGGGAGGGCATGAAATCCGTTGATACGATAATCACCCGCCCTAAACTTGCAAGTTCAAGAGCAAATGCCGACGATATTGAAGTCTTCCCGACACCACCTTTCCCGATAAATGCAAGGATCATGGTCAGTCATTACACCGCCGGTTAAATATGATGTCATTCCTGGTTTAGCTGATCAGGAATAATTTTTCCAGTTCTAGAGTGATTATCACTTGATTGTTATATTCTATGGCCTCCTTGTCTCACTGAGGCGCGCTTTCCTTGATGTTCTGTGTGCTGCTCGCGCCTATTCTGAATCTCATCGGGTCAGCCTCCCTCCCAGAAGCCTGAAGCAACCTTAAAGCATCAGAGTAGGAATGGATACCACCGGCAGCTTTTATGCCTATTGCAGGATTATACTTTGATGAAAACTCTGACATCATTCTAACGTTTTCGACCTGTGCACCAGTCTTGTTCCCTATGGATGCTGCATATTCCTTGTCCTCGAATCCTGTACCCGTTTTAATGAAATCTGCACCTGATTGCATGACGATTCTGTAAAGCTCCTTCTTTTCGTCCAATGTTGTATATGCGTCCTCCACAATTATCTTGATCAATCTCCTGTTCTTATGTGTGGCCTGTACCACTTTTTTCAAATCCTCCTCGACAAGATCAAACCTCTTTGATTTTACAAACCCAATTTGAACTACAATATCCAGTTCCTCTGCCATCTTTGAATATTCGTTGATCATAATAATTCTGGATTCTGTCGTTCCAGCGCCGAATGGGAAATCCACTACAACTGCAATTTTCAGATCGAGGTGCCTTGAGTTGATTAGTTCCCTCGAGAACTTCAGGTAATTTGGCTCTATACATATAGAATATGTTCCAAGCGTGGCTGCCTCTTCTATTAAATCGCGAATGCTTTTCTCCGATTCAAATGGCTTAAGTTTTGTATGATCCACCAATTTAAGCACTTTCTCAATGCTTATTGTTTTTTCGCTCATCTTTTATTCTCCTTTCTTTCTGTAATAGCAGTTGAGTATTCATTATTTTTTCATGGTAAAATATCTTACAACTTTTGTTACACCTGAGGATCGAATCATGTCATGTTTTTTCTATATATAATGTAGAATCTGTCTTGTTAAGGGAAAATACAATTTGATAGTTATTTCTGTCCTTTGGTCTGTATAAATACTTTTGTAGAAATATTTTTATATAATAACAGTGTTCTCTTTTTTATGACAGATAAACAACCCGGAACTTATACAACGAACTCTCTACCTAGGCTTGACAGGTTGCCATGGAGTTCATGGCACCTCAAGATGCTTTTGATTCTTGGTGGGGGTATGCTTTTTGAGGGATTTACACTCGGTTTGGGTGGAGGTACAATCAGTTCCATTTCCAAGGTTCTGGATCTGAGTTCGATAGAGGGGTCGATCGGGGCTACCTCTGCTTTCCTGATAGGAGAGTTGGTAGGTGCTGTTTACTTGGGGAATCTTTCAGACAAGATTGGCAGGAAACCTTTGTTTATAGCGAGCATGGCCATAATTCTAGCGGGAGCACTTTTGACAATAGTGTCGTTCAATTTTTGGTCGTTCGCGTTCTTCAGAGCACTAACAGGATTCGGTGTGGGAGGAGAATTCGGTGCAACAATAGCTGCACTTCAGGAGTTCATGCCTTCTAAAACAAGAGGATTATACACAGGTACAGGTAATGCTGTTCTCTTTGACCTTGGTGGCGTCGTTGCTTCCCTGGTTGCATATGTTGCTATCAGCGCTCTCCCACTCGATGTTGGTTGGAGAGTTGCGTTTGCTACCGCCGCTATTCTTGCCGCAATCATCCTTGTTGCAAGGTTTGGTTTGCCTGAATCCCCGAGGTTCCTGGTTATCCATGGAAAAGCTTCAGAAGCTGAAAAAATGGTATCTGGGGTTGAATCCAGAATAGAGAAGTCGCAGAACATAAAGCTTCCCCCTGTCCAGCCAATTACACTAATTGGCGCAGGGGACACAAAGGAAAGATTTGGAAAGCTGTTTGGAAAATATAAGAAGCGTTTGACTTTGGCCTGGATATTGAATTTTACTGAAACTTGGCCATATTATGCTGCGTTTGGTGTCCTCCCGTTCATCTTTACCAAGGTTTTCAAATACCCTGGATCCAATGTTGCGCTTTTGCTGGCTACGATAACAGCTGGCGGTGTACTTGGAGTTTTCGTAATGTCCTATCTTCTGGATACACTTGGAAGAAGACCCGTGATAACTCTCTCATATGGAATCGCAGGAATAATGTGGGTCATTGTGGGTGCAATATACAGTTTCGTGCCATTTTACGGCTTTATAGGACTTCTGGTAATCGTCTACTTCTTTACATATTCGGCAGCAGGGATACTCTATGTTCAGATTGGAGAAATGTTTCCAACTGAATCCAGGAGTTCAGGTCTAGGAACAGCGATAGGATTTGGGAGACTCGGCGGGATTATTGGTTCTCCGCTTCTCCTGCTCCTCCTTCCGGCGACCCCTGGGACCTTTAACCTTCTGCCAATATTCCTGATCACTGGTGTGGTGATGCTCATTGGTGCTATATCAGAAATCATTCTTGGTCCGGAAATGAAAAAGAAGAGTTTAGAAGAAGCGTCGGAAGAGGCCTTGGCGAAATAGTCGATTGAGTTGCCAGAAAGGTGCAGAATAGTGGGAGTCAAAACTCCACAATTCCATTTTTTTGTTCATTATTGTATTCAATGATGTCAGTTATTTTTTAAAATTATGTCAAAATGCAGTCTTTTGAGGGCTAATTCTTTTATAAAATATAGGGATGATAGATCATGACGGTCAACTTCCATGGAGCACTTGCCGAAATTTTTCTTGCCCTTGATGCTGACGGACAGCCGGATAATGAGAATACTGCAAAGCATGTAAGATATCTCCTTGAAAACAAAGTCCAGGGCCTGTTTGTTGGGGGTGTTGCAGCGGAAGGGTTCACCTTCAATACAGAAGAACGAATGAAATGGCTAAAAATAGCTGTTGATGAGACCAATGACAAGACTCCCGTTATTTTTAATATATCATCGATCAACATTAATGAGATAGCACTGCTGGCAAAAAGGGCAGTAGATATTGGAGCAGATGTAATATCCTTCACCCAGCCGGCGCCTGTTTTGTTCAGTGAAGCTGAGATTTTGGAATATTATGGTAAAATTGCGAATACCATTGACGTACCAATTATGCTTTACAATGAATCTGCAATAGGTAACCCTTTGAAGATAGATCTGGTTAAGAAGATCTTCCTGTCGCTTGACAATTTCCTTTACTACAAAGACAGTACCCACAACCTTATCGATCTGCATTCCCTGTTATCCATTGACAGGAGCCCGAAGGTATTTGCGGGGAGTGATGGGCTGATCTATGATATCATGGCGTCGGGCGGTTCCGGAGTTGTTTCCCTTATTATTGATGTGTTTCCAAAGTTGATCACAGAAATAGTGGATTATATCGAAAGAGGTGATTTCAGAAAAGCCTTGACCCAGCAGCGGTTGATTCTTAGAGTCCGTTCTGTACTGAAGACAGGCAGCCTAACGGCCGGTTACAGGTACGCTTCAAGTCTTGTTGGTGTCGATCTTGGAAAAGCAAGGCTTCCATATTCCTCAATATCCGAGAATGATAAATTCGTCATAAAGAATGGTCTTGCAACTCTTGGCTTAATTTGAACCTCTTTCTTACATCCTGCTAGTACAGAATTGACAAGTCTAATAAGCCAACTATGTGTTTGGTTTTCCATGGATCTTGATCGAGTTGCCTCAAAACTTCTCTGGTTCGGAATTCTGGCAATGGTATCTGCTTTGATATGGATTTCAACTGCTATTCTAATAAATCCTGATTTTAACTTCTACACTGGAGCTCTGAGCCAACTTGGTTCTCCAGGTGCCAATTCACCATGGGTATACAACGTTGGGCTCATGTTTACCTCTGTTCTTCTCTTTATTTTCGCCAATGCTCTGCTTCTCTATTCAAGAAACAGAATCGAATCTGCAGGAAGCTCTTTTCTGATGATAGCTGCTCTCTTCCTTGCACTTATCGGGATATATCACGGCGGGACTTACCCGCATGATTTTGTCTCTCTGTGGTTTTTCATTCTAGCGGACATTGCCATAATCACCTGGGGGATAGGGCTTGCTATGCATGATCTTGCATGGAGTGAATATATTCTCCTAACTGCCGCGATTTCAAGTGGAGCTGGATTCTTAAACTGGCCGTCCAGTGCTGAACTTGAGACCTTCGGTACTGCAGCGATTGCATTCTGGGCTATCCTTATGATTGTATTTCTGCGGGGTAAATCACGGGTACCTATGGGTCATCCATAATTCTCTGCAGGCGTATCTTGTCAGAACCAGTTGATTAGGTTTCAGGAGATTTTCCTGGACGGAAAGTTCCTGCGTCAGATTTATTTTCGTTTCTAATTTAGTCGTTTTTAACATTGGTGTAAAATCCCTTTTCCCTGACTCTCCTCTCTTTTTCATCAGACTTGGTGTTACTGTTGGGATAGTATTTTACAAATGTGGGATCGCCGAAAATTCTTTTGAAATATTCTACATCTGCGTTCAGATTCATCAGGTATTTTCCATTTAAAGTGTCTAATATTGTTTTTATGTCCACAAAATCCTTTTTCGTGAAATTGTAATTATACCATTGCTTTCCAACGTACGGAGGATCTAGGTAGAAGAATGTCCGTGAGTTGTCGTATTTTTTTATTAGATCTCTGAAGTCCATGTTTTCTATCTTCCATTTTTTAACGGCATTTTCTATTGCAGCATAGTTCTCAAGAGTCATGCTAATATATCTATGAACAGATTTTTCCTTCGCGGTGGCATAGGTGTTTCCCATGCCTCCAAAGCTAGAACTGAATCTGTAAATTGTGAAAACTGCTTTCTCCTCCCTCGATAAAAGGTCGAGAGACCTCTTTAACGATGCCTGGCCCGCTTTAGTAAGGAGTCGTCTGGACATTTCCCATCTTTCTATTGCGTCTACAAGAAGCGTCTCTCCTCTCTGATCGGTTTTTGATACCAGAGAACGTCTTGTTCCAGATATCCCGTATTTTACATCCTGATAGCGGAGTATCTTACTTATCATTTTCCTCACTTCTACAGACTTTTCCTGAATAGCCCTAAACATATCGGCAAGTTCCGATTCGTAGTCATTAAACACAACTTGATCTGCTTTGACATTAAGTGAGACTGATCCGGATCCGCCAAACACATCAACAAAAATATGTAGGCCTGATGATCTGAAGATCCTTTTTATCTCTGGTATCAGGACGCTTTTAGCACCTGGGTATTTTATCAATCTTAAAAATGCCATTTATTCCGTTACATAACATTCCTGCTAAGTTTAAAAGTTTTATTTTTCGACATTGTCAAGATCTGGTTGATAGGTACCTGTGATACTAGTGGGATGTTCTCGATAATCCTTCATTGGTTTTGAACCTGTGAAGAGAGTTGCAAGATTGATGTTCTGTTTTTATAGCATACCCTCATATTTCAAACATCATATAACAAATGCAATTGCTGAAGGCATCAACTCAAAGATAGCAACAGTCCAGAAGATGGCTTATGGATACAGAAACAGGGAAAACCTGAAAATCGCCATATTCTTCCATTATGGAAATCTTGAAATGTGGTTCCGATATCCATTGAGAAATATACATCCCCAAAAAAGCGGGAAGAGCCAATTTTCTTTCCCAACTCTCTGTCCAGAATGGATGGATGTATAGTTTTTCTAATAGCATGGCGCTCCATGAATCCCAACAGCATGATTAAATAGTTTTTTTAACTGAAGAGTCAATGGTTCTAGACAGTTTTGCGTCTTCCCTCAGAGAGACTATTAAAAAGATAACAGGTGCGAGTTACATTGACAAGGATACAATAAAGGAAGTTGTAAAAGAGATCCAGAGGATTCTCCTGAAAGCTGACGTAAATGTTAAACTTGCTTTAGAACTTTCCAAGACTCTCGAGAGAAGAGCTAGTGAGGAAAAGCCACCAGCAGGGATGCTTGAGCAGGACTATATGGTGAAGATAATTTACGAAGAATTGCTCAAGATTCTTGGAGAAGAGTCGAATATTAAGATAGTACCACAGACGATAATGCTTGTTGGGCTTTATGGACAGGGTAAAACGACCTCTGCTGGAAAACTGGCAAAATTCTTTACGAAAAAGGGGCTCAGTGTTGGTGTCATAGCTGCGGATGTCCATAGACCTGCTGCATATCACCAGCTTAAGCAGATAGCTGGTTCCCTTAACATTTCTTTTTTTGGAATCGAAAAGGAAACCAATCCCTACAAAATTGTGAAAGAGGGGCTCGTCGCCCTTGAAAAGATACAGGTAAAAATAATAGACACCAGTGGGCGTGATTCCCTTGACAGTGATCTCATTGATGAGATAAGAAGGATAAATGAGATAGCGAAACCGGATGAAAGACTCCTGGTCATAGATGCCACTGTTGGTCAGCAGGCTGGCCCACAGGCCACTGCAATGGACCAGTCTGTAAATCTCACTGGAATAATAATTACAAAAATGGATGGTACTGGGAAGGCCGGAGGGGCTCTCAGTGCTGTTGCTCAGGTTAACAAACCGGTCTATTTCATCGGAACCGGGGAACATCTTGATGACTTTGAGATTTTCAATCCTAAGAAGTTTCTCTCCAGGCTCCTTGGACTTGGTGACTTGGAGTCCCTCATGGAAACTGTTCAGGATCTTGATATATCCCCGGAAGAGGCTGAAAAGTCTGTATCCAAACTGATGAGCGGAAAATTCAACCTCAAGGACATGTACGAAGTCTGGGAGAAATTCTCACAACCTGGAATAATGGGAAAAATTTTCAATTCTCTTCCTGTTGCAAAACTGCCTGGAGCAAACAAAATCGATCAGAATGCTATCGAAACAGCCGAATCCAAGCTGAAGACCTACAGAGTTATTCTTGACTCAATGACTGATCAGGAGTTGGAAGATCCTGAATTGATCAACGCAAGCAGGATCGAAAGAGTTGCAAGAGGCTCCGGGAGGAGTGAAGCCGATGTCCGTGCGCTTCTGAAGGAATATAAGGGTATGAAGAAAAATCTTAAGGCTTTCCATGGGAACAGGGGATTCAAAAAGATGCTGAGAGCCCAGATGAAGGCTGGAAACTTTGGACTTGAAAATATACTTGAAGAGGATTCTAAGAATTAGATGAAATCCTCCAGTTCCTTGACCATGCCCGGGTCCTTTTCCTGAACAACTCTCAGTAGCTCCTCAACAGAGATGTCGTTTATCTTGACATCTGAAAGTATATCTATTAACCTGTCAAGCTGGTCATCTGAAAGCTGTCCAAGTTTTTCCTTGGCTATCCAGTTCCTGAGATGCTTTCTCTGGAACTTGTCCTTTACCATCTTCTCATACTTGTTCATCATCTCCTGGGAATAATCTTCGTTCTCAATTGCTTCCTTGGCGACTTTTGCGGCAAATTTTCCAGATATATATGAGTTTGCGATGCCTCCACCGGTTATTGGATCTATTAATCTGGCGGCATCGCCCACCAGCAATAACCCTGGAAGCGTGATCTTATCCTTTACCTTTGACACAGAGACTCCTCCTGTGATGTACTGTATGGTCTTTCCCTTTGCATAGCCAGGGTGCTTCTTAATCCATGAATCAAGATAGTTTCTGACTTCGAATCTGTCGTGGAGAGCTGTTATTGTTATTCCAATTCCTACGTTAGCCTGTCTATCGCCCTTGGGAAACACCCACAGATACCCAGCAGGGGCTATTGTTCCTAGATAGAAGTCAGTGTAATCGACGTCAGAATCGACATTGATCATTTTGTACTCAACGCAGGATATTATGTCGTTTTTTGCGAGAATTATGGACTTAAGCCCAGCCCATCTTCCGAATTCGCTCTCAAATCCATCAGCTGCAATGACCATCTTAGCTCTGACTTCTTCCATTACACCGTTGTGTCTGACTTTGGCTCCGACAACCCTGCCATCTTCCTTGATGACTGAAAGTGCAGGAGACTTAACCCATACGTCAGCACCCTCGCTTGCAGCCAGAGCTGCCATATCTTTGTCAAACTTGTCTCTTTCAACAACAAAGCCGACCTCGTTACCAGCGTTTTCTGCCTCCAGTATTATCGGCTTTTTCTCGGATGGACCATAGATCCTCGCACCCTTTACCTCATCAGCAATCCAGTGCGAACTAGGACTGATCTCGCCTTCCTTCATCCAAGTCCTGGAAAGACCTTCACCACATCTGACCGGTGACCCAATATCTGGTCTCTTTTCTATCATAAGTGTCTTCAGTCCGGCTTTTGCAGAAAATCTTGAAGCTGAACTCCCTCCAGGTCCAGCCCCAATTACAAGCACATCATAGTTTTGCATGGAACCACTCCGCTGAAATTGCGCCGGTTGGGCATCCTATAACACAGAATGTGCATTTAATACATTTATCTTCATGAATCTCTATCACTGTATCATCCATGAAAATCGCATCAGTCGGACACATACCTACACAGGCTCCACAGTAGTTACAAAGACTCCTGTCTACGTCCATCTCGCTTTTTACCTTAACTTCCATAACTTTCACTCTTTTCCCAGTCACGAATATCACAATATATACATATTGTGAGGACGAAGTAAAAACAGTAATGGGTATATTTCTTTTTTGTATTTATCCGCGTTAAATGTGATCCTTCATCCTGCTGCTTTTTTTCCTGCTCTTATTTGAATTAAAATACTCGCAGTATATGGATACTTTGCATATGTCACACTTCGGGCCAACTGGCCTACATATCTTTTTACCGAACTCCACAAGCGTGGTATTGAAATCAAGCCAGAGGTCCTTTGGTACTATTTTTCTTAGTATCATCTCTGTTTTTTCAGGATCTGTGGAACTTGAAAGTCCAATTCGATATGAAATTCTTTGAACATGGGTGTCAACTGCAATTGCGGGTATACCCATTGAATCTGCGAGAACCACATTTGCTGTCTTTCTTCCGACACCGGGTATTGTCATCAGATCCTCTATTCTTCTCGGCACGTTTCCCCCAAAATTATTTCTGATTATGGATGATGCTTCTATGACCCTTTTTGCCTTAACGGTTCTGAATCCTACCTTTGATATCAGTTCCTGAACGTCCTTTTCACTAGCTTCAGAGAGATTCTCCATGGTGCCATATCTCTTGAATAGAGCCCTCGCTGCGGCATCTGTAACTTCATCTTTTGTTCTATGGGAGAGAATTGTTGTGATTAATACCCAGAACGGGTCCTGGAACTCGAAATGATGTGGAGGACTCTGGCTTCTTATGTTTTCGAATAATGTCCTAATTATGGATCTTGCTTTCTTCTCGTTCATAAGACCTCAACTATGATGTCTGCAAATTCCTGTCTCCGTTCTTAAAACGTTGTGCACTGTCATGCACCAGTTTTATTCGTAGCGTAAGCAGTCTCAGTCGAACCTGATCCAGGCATGTCAGGTACATGCCTGAGGTACAGGTATTCATTCTTCATGGA
>JBBYJL010000030.1:0-14690 GCA_043196285.1 Thermoplasmataceae archaeon
AGCTCTTTTATTGGGAAAATCGAGGGCTCGAGTTATTAGGATCAATGAAAATGATACGGGGAATAAACGAGAATGATTGCGGAAATTTAGGATAATACCAGGAAGGATCAATCCAAACACTTTCATGTGACTTCATCACATATTTAGGGAAAAGGACTTCCAGTTATTTCATGGGTTGCTGAAAGAATCTCGACATGCTTGAATCCCTCTGGGTTCTATGGTAATTTGCCATTTATACTCGTTCGTTTGACTTCACAGATGCATTGGGTTATATGCGATCCTAACTTTTTACATCCTGTCTTCCGGGTTCCAGAATATTCTAGCTTCTGGAAATAAATTTTTCCCTTATTTTGTTAAACCCAATTTTTTTAGGGAATTACAATCATTGAAGTCTATTCTGCCGACCAATCATGTTCTACAGATAATTCTGTATCCATTTACTCCAAAACAATACTTTATAATATGAAGCTATGAATAAAGCCCCCATCCTCACTTTTATTTTCCGGAAATTCTCAATTCGTTAATTGATCTGCCCTCTTATCTCTCTTTAACGATATAATACCTGTCTTACAAGTGTCTGATAAATATGGGGAGCACATCACACAGGAATTATGCAACACACCTCTTGCTTTGTACATCAGGAGTTTTGAAATCCTCTGAAAGAGCCGCTGGAGGGATTCGAACCCCCGACCTGCTGATTACGAATCAGCTGCTCTACCAACTAAGCCACAGCGGCGCAATACACGTTAACACGCTCTTTTAAATAAATATTGCATACGGACAATCAGCAGGTCAGGATTCCTTGTAGATGAACTCAGGATAATTAATTGCAATGCCGGAAGGAATTTTGGGATAGAAGAACGTCGATTTCTGAGGTAGAGTTATGCCTTTCATGACTATTTTAATGAAGATATCCTTGTCCCATGGAGGCATGATAAATGACATTGAAGCTTCCCCTTCGTTCACCTCTTTAATAGCTTCAGAAAGCTCATTGGTATATACTAGACCATTCTCCAAGCTCTTTTCATCCATTTTCATGCATTTTTTTAGTATGATCTTGTTCAGAATATCATTTTCTGGTATGAATCCATCAATAAGGTCGCCCTCAAGTTCCTGATCTAGATAATTCTCTCTGCGCCTGAAATAATGGTATTTTCCATCATACATCACAATGCCCTGAAACCTAAAAAGGGAATCGGAGGTTTCAATTTCGAAATATTGTTTGCACGCTTCCATCCATTCCCTGTTGTATTCTCTAGACTTTACAATCCTGTGTATACCGGAAATGAGAAGACCAGGATCGTGAACTGAAGTAATGTATGAGAGTGAATAACTCCAGAAATCCTTCCACTGCCCCTCACTCAGTTCAGCAAGGCTCTGAGTGGCTGCAAGTCTGTGATGTCCATCAGCCACTATTGAGTTTTCTGTCTCCAGAGACTTCCTTATGTCAAGTATGATCTGATCATCTTCAATCGCGTATACCTTGTTCACAACGTTCAATGGCTCTTCAAAGCTGAACAGTTTCCTTGAATCCTTTACAGCACTTTTGATAAGTTTATCAAACCGTGTGTTTGATACGAGAAGGAAAATGGGTTCGGGTTCACATTTCATAGACGCCATGAGCTGCATCCTGCCTTTTTTGGGACCTTCGAAGGTTCTCTCATGCGGTTTTACAGACCCGTCAATCGGGTATACAGAGGTCAGGCAAATAATTCCTATTCTCTGAAAATTCTGACCTGCGTAGCTGAACTCCTGCAGAACAAGAAGAATCACATCGTTTGGCATCAGTTTCAACATGCCGCCCCTGATCCATTCGCTAATCAATGAAGAGGGATCCGAACCTGGATCTGGCAATGTGAGCTTGGTTATGTTGTATCTGTTGGCTTTCAGATCCTCCTCCTGTTCCTTCAATATCGTATCGAAGGGAGGAGAAACGAAGTCAGAAATTTCTCCCGTGTAAACAAGTGGCTTGAACGCCTTGATCTTCAACGCGACACCCTGCTGTAAATACTCTCCATGGTAGATATATCCACCATGTAACCATTCTCACCTTTTGGAGTTTCGAGAACCATAGGTATCTCCCTGAATCTAGGATCATTAATAAAATTCTTTATCCCTTCGGTTCCCAGCATTCCAAGGCCTATCTGCTCATGCCTGTCAAGTCTGCTTCCTATACCCTTTTTTGAATCGTTGAGGTGAAAGCCCTTAAGCTTCTCCATGCCGATTGAGGAATCAAACATATCCATGGTTTCCAGGTACCCTGCCTCAGATTTTATATCATAACCTGAAGCGAATACGTGGCAGGTATCAAAGCAGACACCTATCCTGGTCCTGTTCTCGATACCATCGATCATCTCACTGATCTGCTGGAAGTTGTATCCTATATTATTTCCCTGGCCAGCTGCAGTTTCAAGGAGTATGGTAGTTTTCATATTCTCATACGATGCTGAATTTATGTTCTCATAAACATTTCTTATGGCGATCTTCTCGGTTGAACCAGAACTGGATCCAGGATGTATAACCAAGAATTCTGCTCCCAGCAGATCAGATCTCCTTATTTCTTCCTGCAAAGCGGCTCTTACCTTTGATTCAAGTAGAGGATCAGATGTTCCAAGATTAAGCAGGTATGAAGCATGGATCATGATTCCTGACATTCCAAATTTCTGAACGGCAGTTTTGAATGCCTGGGCATCAGGATCACTTATACTGTTAGCCTTCCACTGCATCTGATTCTTGGAGAATATCTGAAACGTTCTGAACTTGAAAACAGAAGCACGTTCAGGTGCCTTCCATATACCTCCAGAGGTGGATATATGGCCCCCTATCATTCTCTCCTCAAGCAAGCCCATCGTCAACTCCCTGTTGTCCTCTCCTCCCTAAGGATTGGATGTCCTGTTTTATTAACCATTGCACATTCATGTATTCTGGTGGTCTGAGACGACCTCTAACACGCGTTAATTCACAACTGCCCGTGGGAATTGGATCTGCAATACCTCTATCTCTCATATATTTATCGCAATTCGTATCCTTCATGAAAATCGGAACTTTCTTGCTCATAGGATGTAAATCTTTGAACAGGCCTTATCAGGAAGAGACATTCTCGATCATCAAATTTATGAATTGATATACATGCAGCGCAAGTGCAGGGTTGTCAGTATATCCGCATTCATCAAGATCAGGGCCGGCTATTAACGCCCGTGTCTGGTCACTGGCAACGTCTGTTGCAACTATCCCATCCTTTCGGTAGACTTCCGTATTCTCAGGAACCCTCTTGTTTGGAGGGGTCACAAATATAACTCTGACACCTCTCTTTACCGCATTGTCAATGTGCTTCTTTAGATCACTTCTGATCTCCCTTACCCTTGGAGTGGCAATCATGATTTCCTTCTCAGTCAGGTTTATCATTTCAGCAAGTTTATCCATAACCTTCTGGTGTCCTGATATTGTATAGATGAGTTGAGGCTCACCCTTTGACGGAAGCTGATCCCGCAACTCTCTGAGATCATCAAAGAGTGTCTGAACTTTGCTGTCTATATCCCTCCTGATCTTGTTCATGTCCTCAGATTTGAACATTTTGGGTCTACCTTCAGTTTCCTTTGCGAAACCAGCTTGTACCAGAGACTCCATAACCTTGTACGCAGAAGTCCTCGGGATTCCAGCGGTATCTGCTATTGTATCTGCACTTGCTACACCATGATAAACTAAAGCTGAAAACGCCTGTGCTTCGTACGAAGAAAGACCAAGCATTTTGAGCATTTCAGAGATTTTCTGAATCCTGTCATTATTAGCGTCCACAACTACTAATAAAGAGCTTACTTATATTATTTTCTTAATTTATAGTAGTTAAAATCAAGGTGGTGTTTACCACCTCAGTTTCAGATCCCTTGCTGCCTTGACTTCATCGATCCTTGTTACCGTTGTATTTTTAGGTAGCTCCTTTAATTCTGAATCAGGAACATCCAGTGCATCCAGAAGAAGCTGCGCGTATTTATCAAGGTCGCTTTTGCCAACGCTTTCAGTAGGTTCGATCATCAGGCTTTCCTTGACCATGAGAGGGAAGTAGATTGTTGGAGGATGCATTCCATGATCCAGCAGGAATTTGGCCACATCGAGGGCTCTTTTTCCTGTGTTTTCAGTGCTGATGACGAACTCGTGTTTCTTTAACTTCCTGTACGGGATGTAATATTTTCCATCAACCTTGCTTCTCAGGTAATTGGTGTTCAGAACAGCTAATGTGCTGTTTTCGTCAAGTCCATCAGCACCATTGTAATTGATATATGCCCATGCCCTGAGCAGGACACCGAAAGACCCTATGGTCGATACAACTTTACCAATTGTATGCGGGAGCGAATAGTCAAGATAGTACCTGCCGCCATCGTATCTCACGACAGGCACCGGAAGGAAGTCCTTGAGCTTCGAAGTGACAGCGACGGGTCCCGAACCAGGCCCTCCTCCTCCATGTGGAGTTGCGAAGGTTTTATGGAGGTTGAAATGAACAATGTCGAATCCCATGAGCCCCGGAGAAGTCTTGCCGACAATGGCGTTGAAGTTTGCGCCGTCATAGTATAGCAGTCCGCCGGCACCATGAACTATTTTTGCAATCTCCTCAATGTGGGTTTCGAAAATGCCAAGAGTGTTTGGATTTGTAATCATAAAAGCTGCAGTTCTTTCTGATACCGCCGCTTTCAGGGCATCAAGATCAACGGTCCCCTCAGAGCTGGAGGGTACCTCTACAACCTCAAATCCTGCCATCGCGGCGGAAGCGGGGTTCGTTCCATGTGCCGAGTCTGGAATGATGATCTCCTTCCTTTCCGGCTCATTCCTGAATTCAAAATACTTCCTGGTGATAAGCATCCCTGTAAACTCACCCTGTGCACCTGCCATTGGCTGCACTGTTACGGCATCCATATCTGAGAGAACCTTCAGCGCCTCCTGCAGTTCGTATATTACCTGCAGGTTTCCCTGTACCATGTCCTCGGGAAGAAGAGGATGGGAGTCATTGAATTGAGAAATAGAAGCGATTTGATCTGCATACTTTGGGTTGAATTTCATTGTGCAGGAGCCTAGGGGATAAAATCCAACATCGACGCCATAATTCATCTGGGAAAGTCTGGTGAAATGCCTCACCACATCATACTCTGCAACATCTGGAAGATTCAGTTCTTCTCTCTTAAGTTCATCAGGAAGCCCAAGGCGATCGGCATCTATTGTTCCTGGTATCCTGTAGGTACTCCCGGAATGATAATCCTTGATGTATGGTTCATCATAAACAGCCTGTCTGTAAGACACTTCACATCCCTCCCAGAGTGGCAGCTAGTAAATCTATATCGGAGTCAGCTGTCTTTTCAGTGAATGAGAAAGCATAATGCCCCTTCAGCTGATCGGAAAGGAAAGGAATAACTCTGGAGAGAGGAATTCCACCAATTATTCTGTTCTTGATCAGTGCCGCACTCAACTCTTTCTCGTTCCTGTTGAGTTTCACAATTACGTCAGAGAAATGAACCCCACTGAATGGAACAGCATCTCTGGAAAGAACCCTTTTTACGTTTTCAGTGAATTTCCTTGATTTTTCCATTGTCACAGCAGCCACCTTTTTTAGGCCCGCAGAACCAAGAAGGGAAAGATATGTGAGGGATGCCAGGGCCATGAGAGCCTGGTTTGTGCAGATGTTGCTGGTGGCCTTTTCTCTTCTGATGTGCTGCTCCCTCGTCTGAAGCGTCATCACAAAAGCCCTTTTCCCGTTTGCGTCAACAGTTTCACCAATAATCCTGCCTGGTGATTTTCTCACAAGATCTTTCCTGAACGTGAAAATGCCCAGATATGGACCACCATAATTCATGTGAATTCCCATCTGCTGCCCTTCTGCCACAGCTATGTCAGCGCCGTAGTCTCCCGGAGGCTTGACAAGTCCAAGGCTTATGGGATCAACGTAGGCAATTAGGAGCGCATCCTTTTTTATTTCGGAAACCTTGGTGACATTTCTGTCCAAAACTCCATATGAGTTTGGATTCTCCACTATTATGGCAGAGATGTTTTCGTCCACGAGTCCTTTCAGGTTCTCAAGATCGGTCTCTCCAGTGATTGGGGATACCCTGTATCTCTCAAATTTGATATTCAATCCTTCAGTATAGCTCTCGAGCACCCTTAGTTTTGTGTCGATTATGTTCTCAGGAATAAGAACCCTGGGTCTCCCATTCTCTCTGAAAGCCATCCTGACAGCCTCACCCAGGGCTGAATAGCCATCGTACATTGATGAATTGGAGAAATCCATATGCATCAGATCGGAAATTATGCTCTGATACTCGAAAAGGGACTGGAGCATTCCCTGGGAAACCTCAGGCTGATATGGTGTATAGGATGTCAGGAACTCGGACCTTGAAATCACACTGTCAACGCTGGCTGGAATAATCCTGTCATAAAAGCCCATACCTAGAAAGTTCCTGTACTGGCTCCACTGATTATTTCTTGCCACGGACCTGGCAGCTTCTATAACCTCAAACTCGCTCTTTGAACGTGGGAGCCTGATTACGCTCTTCCGAAACTTGGCCGGAATCTCTGAAAAAAGATCATCTCTGGATTTCATGGAAAGCGAACTCAACATCTGTTCCACTTCATCACTTCTTGGCATAAGATGGACAGGTCATAGATGGATATTTTAATTTTGTGAATAGCTTAGGTCAACCACGTGACCTCCTCCCCAGCTTTCGCATGGAGATTCCCACTTCAAAGGTTGCCAACGGATAACACAATCTCCCATAAATAATAAGTTTTCCACTCGTTTTCATCCACTATCTTGCGAAAGGGTATTTCTCGATCGCAATGTTAAAAATAGGATCAGTCATACATCAAAATATAGATATTTTTAAATAATAAAATAAATAAATATAATTTTCAGTTTACTTGTATTTGACTTTGCTTGATGCCCTGAAGACGAATTTCCTCTTCGCTGGTACATCAATGATTTTCTTTGTCTGCGGGTTTCTAGCTTTTCTGGCACTCTGCTTTCTTCTTTCGAAGATACCGAATCCAGCAAGGTTGATCTTTGATCCCTTGTCTGACTCGCTGACTATCGTGTCCAAAAAGTGTTTTATCACATTTCTGGCCACTCTCTGCGTTGTGCCGGTCTTTTTGGAAACCGTCTTTGACAATTCACTTATTCCTACCAAGGTTTTTTACCCCCAATGATAATACACATAATACTATTAAAATATTTCTATTCAGGATTTAATAAAATCATTACTGGATTGAGTTGTCACGTATTCTAATTTTTGCATAAAAAAATGACAATACAAATAAATATGCGATTTGATCAATATTTTAAACAGATTTGAGCAATTGGTGTCTGCAGGGGGTTTAAAACGAAGGAGAATTATGCCATCTCAAAATTGTGAGAACGATTAAATATTGTTATAACATAAATCGCGCTATGAGACTCATAGAAAATTGGTTTTCCGAAAGATATTCCGAAAATCTCCAGCTATCGTTCAGGGTCAAGGATCAGCTTCTCTCTGTCAAGACTGATTTCCAGAGAATTGATGTATTCGACACCTATGATTATGGGAAGCTTCTCACGATTGACGGTACAGTACAGATGTCAGAGTATGACGAATTTGTCTATCATGAAATGATTACCATGGTTCCATATTACTTTGTGGATCATAAACCTAGGAATGCCCTCGTTATAGGAGGAGGTGATGGAGGCACCGC
This sequence comes from Thermoplasmataceae archaeon, assembly GCA_043196285.1. Taxonomy (GTDB): domain Archaea; phylum Thermoplasmatota; class Thermoplasmata; order Thermoplasmatales; family Thermoplasmataceae; genus JAKAFX01. Next base: position 7,708 of record JBBYJL010000030.1, read on the forward strand.
TACAAGATTGAGCCAGATAGGTGTAAGCGAAATCACCAATGTGGAGATAGACACACAGGTCGTACAGGTGTCCAGGCAGTTCTTCCCACAACTGACATCAGTCTTTGACAAAAAAGGCGTTAACCTGCTTATCCAGGACGGAATAAAATACTTGGCAGAGACGAAACAGAAATTTGATCTGATAATTGTTGATTCTACTGATCCGGAAGGGCCAGCAGAGGGTCTCTTCAGCAAATCGTTCTATGAGGATGCAAGGAGGTCACTGAATCCGGGTGGAGTATTCGTCACACAATCCGGTTCACCGTATTACCAGCCCAAGGCAATAAAGATAGCTTACAGCGGGCTTTCTGGAACTTTCAGTTATGTGAAGCCTTATACCGCATTCATACCGACATACCCAAGCGGTTTCTGGTCCTTCACACTTGCGACGGATTCAGCTAAACCACTTGAATCCAATCTGTGCAAACCTGGTAAATATTTCAACAGGGATGTACTGCAGGGTTCCTTCTACCTGCCACAGTTCGTAAAGGAACTGATAGGAATCTGAACAGGTAAAATTCTATCTCATATTCCATTTATTCTTGGCCTTTTCGAGCTCTTTGACATATGATGGACCAAGTTTTGAGGATATGATCTCAAGTTCCTTGAAATTCTTGACAAAGGTCTGCTTACTGGAACCATTAATGAGATTGTAAAATTTCTTTGAATCGCTGGTGTATTTGTAAAGGTAATAAAAAAACAGTATGGCAAAGGCAAAGGATACTGCTATGACCCAGTAAAGCCAGTTACCGATGGAGGACAGCGAGACTATGTCGGATATCCCAGAATAATGAATAACCAGATCATTGAAAGATATAACGAACAATATCAGAAACAGTGCTGCAAAAACAAGATACATATAATACTGATATTCTCTCCAAGACTTTTCCATTGTTCTCACGATATTGATTGATTTATTTTAACTTATCATTCTTCTTGAGATATGTTATTAGTTTAGAGATTGCCATGCTCCTGTGGGACAGCATGTTCTTCATTTCAATATCCATTTCAGAGAGTGTTTGCTCCGATCCATCTGGAACAAATATTGGATCGAAGCCAAATCCCCTCTGTCCCTTTGACTCACAGGAGATCTTTCCGCGGAGAATGCCATCGAACTGAAGAATCGAACTTCCATCGTAATAGGAAACGACAGTGATAAACCTGGCCGATCTATCTGCGTTATTCAAAAGTCTGAGGATGCCAGAATTCCCGATGGTTCGGGAGACATATGAAGAATACGGTCCAGGGAATCCACTGAGTGCATCAATGTAAAGTCCCGTGTCTTCCATGAAAAACGGGGTCTTCAGAGTGGAAACAAGTTTTCGGCAGCTGTCCAGGGAAATAGTGTATGTATCATCGGCCTGTATCTCTTCGTAGGTCAGTTCATGCCATTTCAGATCCATTCCACTTTTCCTGAACAGTGCTCTTATCTCCTCGAATTTATGCTTATTGCTTGTAACAAGGGTTACCACAAATACCTCCTCCTTCTTTCAATTTCGTCAAGTCTCTTCCTGATTTCATCATAATCACTGCTGAAACATCTATACTGATCCAGGAATTCTTCACCAAGTTTTGGTCGGTCGCTATGAGCACTTCTGAACGATTCAAGCAGAAGGAAAATATCTCCAGCTTTATCTTCGAGACTTGCAGAGGCTCTGCCCATGCTGGGATCTATAAGAATTACTCTATTTGAATCGTCTACCATTATGTTGCTGGTCGTGAGATCACCATGGCTCATACCTTCATTATGAATCTGCGCAACCTGCCTCGCCAGATCACTGATGACAGTCAGATCATGAAACGATCGGTCTCGCAGCAGCGTCGAGAGGGTTGTGCCTGATATGTACTGCATTTTAATAATAGAATTCTCCAGATCAAAATCATAAACGACCGGTATGTTGACCTTCAGGTCATACATTCTCATGAGGTTCGAGATCTCGGTTTTCGTTCTCAAAGTTCTCAGCATACTGTCTATGCCACTGTTTCTGTAACTCTTTCTCTCTCTTATCTTGGCTAGTGCAGGTCTTTCATAGAATTCAGAACGCTCTATCCTCGCCTCTGCACCATAAGCGCGGTAATCCTGAAGATTCTCAGATCTAACCCAGTTTACAGGAACCTGATCTATCCTGGAATTCTGATTCACGAACGATTCTTCTATAGGGGTCCTCACGCCACTTTTATACATCAGCATCCCGGCATGGGCTATCATTGCCCCATTGTCGGAGCAGTACTCCTTGGGGGTCAGGCCTGTTTTAATACCCAGTTCCGCACCCAGTTTCTGTACCATATCTCTCAGTCTCTGATTTCTAGCAACCCCTCCTGTAAGGAGTATCTCATGCTTCCCAAGATGCTTAAGCGCCCGCTCCAGGATCTCGATCATCATTGAAAATGCAGTCTCCTGGATGCTGTAGGAAATATCCTCCTTCTTCTTTCCCTTTGATATCAATCTTGTGGCGGCCGTCAGAATTCCAGAGAAAGAACTGTCCATTCCCTTGACGGAATAAGGAAGCTCGTACAGTTCCTTACCTTCAAGTGCAAGTTTCTCAATGGCGGGACCACCTGGAAAACCTATCCCGATTTCTCTTGCAAATTTATCCAGCATGTTCCCGATGCCTATATCAGTTGTTTCACCAAATATCCTGTATCTGCCGTTAGAGTGTGCTATAATCTGGGTGTTTCCACCAGAAAGGTACAGTACAGCAGGATCTTCAACTCCTGTAAACCTCCTTCCAATTTCGACATGCCCCAGAGGATGATTCACACCTATTATCGGCCTGTTAAACTTAACGGACAGCGATCTGGCAGCAGTTGCGGCTATCTTAAGGCACGGACCCAGTCCGGGTCCTTCAGAATATGCAATAAGATCGATATCAGATCCCCTTATTCCGGAAACTTCAAGCGTCGATCTGATCAAAGGCACGACATTTTCAAAATGATGATTTGCAGCCTCTCTTGGATGGATACCTCCTGTACTGGAATGATACATTGAACCCTGATTTGAAAGAATTTTCTCCTCATTTATTATTCCCACACTTATTGTATGGGCTGTACCTTCAATTCCCAGAACATTCATTTTCTATCAACCCGAATTCAACATAATGTCATACTGGTATTACCATTCTACTTCTCCTGGGATCATTCAGGCTATTTCAGAGAAAAGCAAGGCTCAACTGTTGCTTATCTTTTCCGGATTCACTTTTTCCTTTCTTTCAACAGCGATGCTCCCGCCCATCCTTATCCTGAAGGAGGAAAGAACGCCTGCTGTAATGAGTATAACAAGGGAAATGATGAGTGCAATGTGAATCCCTCCAAGAAACTTCGTGGAGACTCCGCCCTGAAGATTTCCAAGTCCAAGGAAGACAGTGAATGCAACAGTTCTGGACACTGCCAGAGACGCCACTGTTATGGTGACCACAAAGCTCAACAGAGTTCCTATATTGCTAAGAGTTCTTGTTAATCCGCCGATTGAGCCGTATATACCAGATCTGGCTGCGCTCATTATTGCACCGTTGTTCGCAGGCCAGAACATTGCCCCGCCAAGGCCCGATATGGAGGACGCGGCTATGACAACAAGGTAGCTTGAACTTACGGATAGGGTGAGATATATAAATACAGCAACTGACATCAGTGCGATTCCCAGCGTTGCCATCCTTCCGAAGCCAAACCTGTCAGCATAGCGCCCCATCTTAGGCGCAAGCAGACTGGCTATCACATAACCCGGAACCAGAAGGAGGGCAGAGTCGAGTGGCGAAAGTCCTCTGATACCCTGAAGATACATTATTAGAAGAAATACTATGGAGAGATATCCCAGAGCCTGAAGGAAAGACGCTAGAAGGGAGTAAGAAAGGAGTTTAGATTCAAAGGCCTTGAAATCTATCACAGGGCTTGAAATCCTCTTTTCATAAAATACAAAGAGAGGAAGCATCAGAATTCCCAGGAGTATTAGAATTCCGTTGAAGAGATCTGGACCGTTTGAGGTAAGATCAGTCGCGCCATAAGCAATGAGCGCTAGAATGCTTCCCAATATGACAATACCTCCATAGTCAAGTTTGGATGGAGCCCTGTTGTTGTCCTTTACATACTTCAATCCCAAAAAGAGCCCAATAAGGCCGATTGGAACGTTAATGTAAAATATGTACCTCCATGAGATGAAGGTAGTGATTATCCCGCCAAGGACTATCCCAAGGGTCCCTCCTATGTTCCAGCCAAGAGTTGTAAACCCGAATGCGCGACCCCTGACCTGAGGTTCAAAAGTATCAGCAACAATTGCACTGCTGTTAGCCTGCATTAGGGCGGCTCCAATAGCCTGCACAACCCTGAATCCTATTAGAAATTCAATGGTTGGGGAAAAACCGCTGAGACCTGATCCGATGATAAATACCAAAAATCCCAGATTAAATATGCGTCCTCTGCCAAATATGTCACCAAGCTTCCCGAGCTGGGTTGTGAGAATAGCAATCACAAGCAGATAGATGAGAATGGTCCAGATTGAGAGAATGAGCGTGGCGTGTAATTTACTGGTTATAGTGGGAAGAGCAAGAAGTATGATCGTCGTATCAACCGCCGACATCAGGGTACCAATCAGCACAACCGCTAGAACTGCGCTTTGATCTCTTCTCATCTTACCTCAGGTTGTAATTTCAATCTTCTATAAAAACGAGATAGTTAACAAAGTTAATAAATTAACATCATAAGTATGCAAAACCACCTATATATTCAGGGATTATCTGCCGGAATCCGCGTTTAGTTGTAGATTCAACTCTTCACGAGCAACTGAATCGATGCTACTAGCTGTTAAAAATTATAATTTGTTCAGCAATACGGATGCTCACCATTTAATACAGCTTTTTTAAGATGTCCAGAACTTCCTCATCAGAAACCTGTGAAAAATCCCTGTAAAATTCCCCAACTGCATAGAGGCCCTGTACCACGTTCACACAGACAACTTCATCAGCCAGTTTTTCAAGATCATCTACAACAATCTCATCTGCAACAGGTGCGGCGGCAACGATCCTTTTCTGGCCAATGTTTCTGAGAAATTTTATTGCCGCTTTAACTGTGGATCCGGTCGCGATGCCATCGTCAACGATAATTCCAGTAGCCTCCTGATCAGTCAGCATTTTTCTGTCAGGCCTGTATAGATGCTGCGCTCGCTCTATCTCTTTCAGCTTTTTCTCTATTAAATTCTGGACAGCTTTCTCATCCAGTCCAATCGATCTGATCATGGCATCTTCCAGATGGTAAGACGGAGGATTACCCTCTGTCACTGCACCCAAGGCAAATTCCTCTTCCCAAGGAGATCCAATCTTCTTCACAATAAGTAACTCAATGGGTTTTTTGAGCAAGATTGCAACTCTTTCTGCGATCGGCACTCCTCCTCTGGGAATGGCATATATTATACATCTGTCGTTAGAATATTTTTCCAGTTTCAGGGCTAGCTGATCACCCGCCTCAAACCTGTTCCTGAACATAAATTAACATGTATTCGCAGCATACTTAGCTTTTCCTTAGATTCTATGTAGTTTGTATTATGTCTTGGAAGAACGTAATGTTGTAAGCACTACACTGATAAAGGAACATCAGAAACCCTACTTTACATTAGAAGCCTTGACAGGCATAAGGAAGGCCGGTAATAACATGGGAAAGGAATTCAGGACATACCTCATCAGAATATCCCGTATGCGGTGAAAGGTTAAAGCAACCTGCGCACTCCCGATCTCTGCGGAGATCCGTTCCCCGTGAATCCAATAGCATTTTGACAGCCTATGAAAGGTGAATAGCTGCTTCAGAAACAGTCCAAGGTTTCCGGATCAGATACGGTGGAGACTATCTAAGCTGTGAACAGGACAGTGCATAACATGGCACTATGTTTTGAGAACGCCTGCGGCAATCTTAGGTCAACAGTCTAAATAGTGCAGGATTATGTCATCTCGTGGTTCAGGATCTCGTAGAAATTGTACTGATGATACACCTGTTTTCAGCCATAATGTTCATAGGAGGATCGTTTTTCCTCTGGCTGATTGTATGGCCAGTTTCCTACAGGCTCACTGACGATGAATCCTATCGAACAAAGATTGTGGGTCTTATCGGCAGGCTGTTTGGATATTACACCGACTTGCTCATAGTGATTCTGATACTGACTGGCATCTACCTCGGCTACACATATCTCCCTTCATTCAGCGATTTAACCACCACAACAGGAGGGAGGATACTCCTTATTAAATCCATAGTTGTGGTTGTGATGATTGTTTTGATGTACGCAAATAACATCTATCACGGAAAGAGAATAATGCGGTTGAGTGAAGAGAGAAAATATGACGAGATGAAGAGAATCAGGAAAATCACTCACGTTGCGTCATTCATAACAATGGGACTCATGCTTGTTATAATGGCACTGGCAGTCCTTCTGCAGTTCTATTATCCATGATCATCATAATGGCGTAACCTGCATTCAGAGAAGCAGCCAGTCATAAGGAAAGGATTTTTTTAAAACCCCGTTATACTTGTTAGTGGGATCTTTATTGCCGCAATTCCTGTTACCCGTTGATATGTATATGCCGCTCCATGCGGTGATAGACACATCAACTCTTGGACTCAACAATTGCCTCCCATAATCATTGCAGCCATACCGTCAGGATCATGAATGGAGATAGTAAAATTTCTCAGAAATGTAAAAATGGTCGAATCCGTGGATAATGCCTGATATTGATGGGCATCTGTATCCAGTAACATAAGAAGAAAACATGCAATATTGCATTTACAGTTCATCGATCAGAGAAGTGCAGGGGGAGGGATTTGAACCCTCGTATCCCTACGAAACCAGACCCTCAATCTGGCGCCTTTGACCAATCTCGACAACCCCTGCCTGGGTTTGTGGGAATCGTTAACTCTATATTTATTTTTACAGATTTTCTCATATTGTAAATATAAATGACAGTTTTATT
>JBBYJL010000031.1:0-14285 GCA_043196285.1 Thermoplasmataceae archaeon
TGGGCCCGACCGGATTCGAACCGGTGACCACCGCCTTGTAAGGGCGGTATCATAACCACTAGACTACGAGCCCTGAGGATAGGCAATATTTCATCAATTTATTAAACTTGCCAAAGATGGACACACTTAAGGAGATTAATCATCCTGTATTCACTTCGCTTGAGATGCCAAATCAATAGCGTTCAAGAAGTTCAGTTCCTTCAACAACTGGCTGTCCTAAGCAACAGTTCTTCAGACAGATCCGTCGAACTCATATACCGTATAATACTGGAAATTACCTATATCCCTGTAATAGCTGGATGGAAAACTGATTTTATGGCCACCGATAACTGAGTTCAGCAGATAGTTTGAAACGATGACATATCTTATGTCATATTTTGTGATGTTGTTAAAAGAGTATATGGATGTCGGTTCAAGTATGATGCCGGCTGCTGCATTTCTTTCTGTTGTCTCCAAACTCCCCACAAAAAATCCGCTGTAAACAATTACCCGAACCCCATCTATAGCAGAAAGATACTGCCCTATTTCAGGCGCTATTGCAGTCCCGTTACCCAAATTTGTAGATCCCCATTTTACAAGTCCCGGATCGTACTGGAATGTGCTGGTGGAATAATATGTGACAGCCTGGTTGGCATTCTGGTATTGAACAGGCACGAAGGAGACAAGCATCACGATAACAAGCAGGAATGGTAATGTCAGGCGCAGTATATTCCGGTGATCAGCACTCCCTGATGTATGAATACGTTTGGAGTCCACCCTGTAGAGGTTCTTCAACAGTATGATCATCAGCAGCATCATTGAGTAAAGGCTGATCCTGGCAGAAACTGTCTCATCAAATGGAAGGAAGACTACCAGTATGGCAGTTGAAAAGAAGGCTAGCGAGAAAGCATCCATCACGAATATTTTCCTGTTCCCTTTCCATTCCCTTATTTCAATTGCCGTAAGCATCACTAGTGGTATAAGAAAAGGGAAGATGGACAGAATTATAGGAAAGATGTTGTTTATGGGTTCGATAGGCCCTACTGCATTGCCCTGACCAATGAGAATGGCGCTGTATACAAATCTGATCCTTGGAATCCACCAGAGTCCACCTGAAACAAGACCTGCGATGAGCGGGAACATTTCCATCATTACTGTATGGTATTTTCTCTTCGCCAGATCATAGACAATGATGAAAATGATCATAAACATGACAAGAAAATATGAAAGGTCATGGGTAAAAGCTATCAGCACAATCAGCACTGAACTCAGATATATCCATGCATTTCCATTATCTCCCCTTTTCGACAACTCGTAAAGAAGAATAATGATCAGGAACTGCGCCACAATGTAAGGGTATCCTCCCCATGGAAAAGCATACAGATCTATGCTGAAGAATATCACAAATATGCCGGAAATCAGGTTTCTGGAGTTTTCATGATCTTTCCGGACCATCCAGTAAATGAATGATGAGTCGAGAGAACTGAATATTGCGGTGATAATGAAAAGGAGATAAATACTTGTGAAACCACCTGAAGGTACAATTCCACCGATACAAATGCCCACCACATAAGTCAGGAGAAACAGAGCTGGCGGGTATATGTAGAGGGTGCCCGGAAAATAAAGAGTATTATGGACTGGTACAGATCCGCCATTGATCGATATTTCTCTCACGAATGTTGCATATTCAGAAACGTCTCCTGTCGGCATTTTCCCAGGTATAAATATAATTATCCGAAAAATAAGCGAGAGGACGAAAACAAAAAAGATTTCCAGCCGCCTGTCCAACTTCACCACGAAGACATATAAAGTGCAGCCAGTTTATCTGCTATGAAGTCCCAGTCATATTTTACAGTGAAGTCGCAAGCATTCCTGCTTATCCTCTTCCATTCATCCTCATCACGATAGAGGGTCTTGATCTTTTCAATCATATCTGGAAAGTCTGCAGAAACAAAGCCGTTGTAGCCATTTCTGACGACCTCGTTTGCAGCCATGTTGTATTCGCTGCTCATGGTAATGACAGGAACGGATGCTGCCATAGCTTCAAGAGAAGCTATGGAAAATCCTTCCCTTATGCTCGGCATGACGAAGAGCCATGAATTCTTTACTTCCTCCAGGAGTTCCTCGTTCTCAAGATGTCCCATTATCTTAATGTTCTTATCACCGTTAACGAGAGATCTAAGATGATCCATCTGGCTTCCGCCGCCTATGATATGAAGTTCCAGTTCTTTCTGGCTTTTGAAGGACTTTATCATCTGATCGAGTCTCTTGTGTGGTTCAAGCCGGCCCACGTAAATTATCTTACCCCATTCTTTATCTCCGTTTGTGAGGAAATCCTTCCTGTTGACTCCGTTCTCTATCACGTTCGTGTTTGCAACCCCGTATTTATCGTAAAGAAGTTTGGATATTGTTGATGAAACCGTTATGTGGTTCTTGAACTGCCTGCATATTTCCTGCTCCCACCGGGAGGCAATCTTCCATATTATCCCATTCTCGAGATAGAAATCATGAAGGACTTCGTGCCAAGTAAAATAGGCACTGTTACTATCATCCAGTTCCTCGATGCCCTTGAGAGCATGGATCAGTGGAAATTCATCAAAGTTGTATATGTCGAAATCCCTGTTGTTCTTAATGAATTTCCTGACATTTGAAGCATACTGGAGCACACCGATCAGTTTCCTGGAATTCTGCTTGAAGTAATGCGATTCGTCCAGATTTGTGATGTATTTTACGTCGACATCATCGTATTCAGTCCTGTCTGGAAATGGGTTTGTAATCACAGTGATATCGAAACCTTTCGCTGCAAGACGCCTATTTATCTCAAGCGACCTCTTCTCAGCCCCACCTTCATGCGGATAGTAGGCTTCGTTAATCGAAAGGATTCTAGGCATTTCCATCAATCACACCAGTAGTTGTCTGACTTGATACCTTCCTATAATATAATTTGTTTTCTTAAAACCTTGTCCTGTCAGGATTAATCCATAAGCCCAGCATTTCAGCTGTGTTTCTCTGATCATTTTTACTGCCTCCATAAATATATTTCATTGTGATTCCGTTTGGTTACCACGCCTTTTTCGGGCAGTGCAACCTGCAGATCAATAACATAACGGGAAGCATTGTAAAGGTTAAATTCATGAAACCACTACTTCGGCAATGAGACCATCCTGGGATCAATACTTCATGAGAATGGCATTTCTTGCAGCCTCGCGATCCAACTGCATAAGAAGGAAAGTGGGAGCAGTTATTGTCAAGGATAAGAATGTTATAGCAACTGGCTATAATGGGCCGCCCAGTGGCCTTGCAAATTGCGACGCCGTTGGCTGCATCAGGATAGACATGAATATTCCATCTGGTGAGAGGCACGAACTCTGCAGGGGACTTCATGCAGAACAGAACGCCATAATTCAGGCAGCTGTTCACGGCTCGATCATCAAGGATGCCGTCATATATACGACGACACACCCCTGTGTGGTATGCTCAAAAATGATTATCAACGCCCAGATAAAGGAGATAATCTATGCAGAGGGGTATCCGGACGATCTGGCAGAGCTGATGCTCATAGAAAGCGGATTGCCAACAAGAAAGTTCGAATTGCCGGAGCGCGAGGTAAAAGCCCTCATTGGGGAAGAATTTGCAAATCTCTCCGGTGAAGATTAATATATCGGGATATATACCGACGATATGGGCATATTCTCTGCCGTATTCAATCTGACGATTCAGATAGTTTCTGAATCTGGATATCCCGGGATATTTTCCCTCATGCTTCTGGAGGGCATGCTTTTACCCATTCCATCAGAAGCAGTTATGGCTTTCGGAGGATATCTTATCTTCTCCGGTCATCTCGGACCTGGAGGATATACCTCTTTCACATTTCTCCTTCTTGCCGGTACCCTCGGAAACCTTGTAGGATCATTTATAGCTTATGCAATAGGTTATTACGGTGGAAAGCCAGCAATCATGAGGTTCGGAAAGTATGTGAAACTTAACGAATCGACTCTTGATATGACCCACGCATGGTTTCTGAGATACGGGACGGTTTCGGTATTCATGACCAGGCTTGTGCCGGTATTCAGGACGTTCATATCCATACCCGCTGGAATAGCCAAGATGAACAGGGTACACTTTGCAGTACTGACCTTCACCGGTACCCTAATCTGGGACTCCCTGCTTGTATACCTAGGATATTCCCTTGGTAACGGATGGACCAAGATAATATCTGAGTTTGATCAGTATGAATACGTATCAATAGCGGCATTCGTAGGCATAACGATCTGGCTTTACATATATATAAGGAAGAAGCAGAGGATATGGTCTGGAAGGCAGAAGGCTTCCAATGTTGAAGATTCGAAATAGACCATCAAGTCTGTATTCATTCTTCTTTCATGCCGAACTGATACCTAAAAAAGCATGGTAATCAGAAACAATTGTTCCTGGACTCCAATAAAGTTTATTAAAATATGAAAATAATTTTAGTTTATGGCACCACTATCTGAGATACCACTATGGCAAGAATGGTACCATAAATCACTGTCACGATATAAACAGCGATTAGTATATATGAGATGTATTTCCTCGTGCTTGATTTCGTGCCTATATCATAAAGTATTCCTTTCAGTCCATTCAGGCCATGGAAGGTGACGACCCACACGAATGCTATATAGAAGAGAAGCCACCAGGGATTCTTCAGATTATTTATAACCGAATCGTAAAACACGATCGGGTGTCCAAAGTCAATGTGCGCCAGGTAAAGGTGCACTCCGACGAAGAAAACCAGAAATAATCCGCTGATAACCTGAAAGAACCAGCTCACTGTGCCAAGGGTGCCTCTGCTTGTCATCGGTTTCTTTGAAAGTTTGTTTTCCATTTTTATCACGCCGCCACAAATAACCATGCGTAGTAGAGAAATAGCAATAGCAGTACCATCGATATCGACTCGAATATCACGAAGAATGCCTTGTTGTGTTTCAGACCAATTCCCATCTCATTAAGTGCAAGCCTGATTCCGTTAGCACCATGATAGAATATCACGAGTGCAAGGAGGATGTCTAATACGATGAAGAGATCATACGGTCCATATGTTATTGACTGCACGATGCTGTTGTAGGTGGCCTGACCACGCAGGAGGTTCGAAAGAACCGCATAGTGGAGATAGAGATAAAACAGTATCACAACACCTGAAATCCTCTGGAAAGTAAACCCGAAGTAACCTACGCCTTTACCCTTGAACTTTGCCCATCCAAGTATTCCTTCCTTGCTTTCATTCCCATCTTTGCCCATCACTTCTTCCTCCTGAAAAACTTTCCCAGTTCATACTTAACACCCTGCATCCTCAATCTCTGGATAGCAAACGAGGGATCAACTCCTTTGGGACATACCTCTGTACATTCTCCTACAAAGTGGCACCTTGAAGTCCCTTCGTCTCCATCCACTATCTCAAGCCTGTATTTCGATCCCTGATCCCGATTGTCCTTGTTATACCTGAGAACCGCAGCAAGTGGGGCCGGACCCATATAATCCTCGTCCGATCCAACTATGGGACAGGCTGCCATGCAAAGCCCGCACTTTATGCACATGGAATACTGCTCATACTCCTTAAACTGTTCCGGTGTCTGTGGGATCTCCTTGCTGTAGTCCTCCTCGCCCTCCCTGATTATGTATGGAAGACCCTCACTGTATTTTCTGAAAAATGGATCCATATCGACAACGAGGTCTTTGATTACTTCGTAGTGTTTCAGCGGATCGACCCTGACCTTATCCGTGCCAAGCTTCGATACGATTGTAGAACAGGCGGTTTTTGGCTTTCCATTGACTTCCATCCCACAGCTTCCGCATATTTCCATCCTGCACGAATACCTGAATGAGAGGGTCTGATCGAAATTCTCCTTTATGTATATGAGCCCTTCAAGCACAGTTGATATTTTGTCCTTGGGGACTTCATAAGACGAGTAACTTTCTTTGCCGTTGTCATCCTTCCTCTTAACCACAAATTCATAGTTTTTTTCTGACATACTTCATTCCTCAGTATACCCTGGGAGCCGGCTTCCACTTGGTTATGTTCACCGGAATATATGTGAATTTTGGTCCGTCACTGCTGTAAGTGGCCATTGTGTGCTTCAGGAAGTTCACATCATCTCTCTCAGGATAATCCTTCCTGTAGTGACCGCCTCTACTTTCCTTCCTAAGAACAGCGCCCTTTGCAATCACCTCAGCGAGGTCAAGCATGAATCCCACTTCAAGTGCCCATTCAAGCTCCAGATTGAAGACCTTGGACTTGTCTTCTATTGTTATTTTCCTGTACCTCTCCTGAAGGGCCTTTATGTTCTTTATTCCATTGTTGATGCCGTCCTCCGTCCTGAAGACGCCAACATTTGCATCCATGCTTATCCTGAGGTCTTCCCGTATCTTCGCAACATTCTCCCCTCCACTGCGTTTCATGAGGTCGTCCCAGAGCCTTGTTTCCTCAGCCTTTGCCCTGTCAGTGTTGAGTGATGGCACGGAGTGTCTCATCGCGTACTCTGCAGCCTTAACGCCCGCAAGGTTACCGAAAGCAAGGCATTCATTTGTTGAGTTTGAACCGAGCCTGTTCCCGCCATGAATGCTAATACATACGTTCTCTCCGGCACCGTAAATTCCCTGCACAGGTGTTTCTGTCTCTTTGTTCACATGGATGCCCCCCATAGTATAGTGAGTGGCAGGCCTAACTGGAATCAAATCCTCTGCAGGATCTATTCCGTTGAACTTCTTTGCTATATCGGTGATCATTGGGAGCTTTTCCTCCAGTATGTCTGCCATGTGCCTCAGATCAAGGTTAACATAAACCGTATCACCGTACTTTCCCTTAACTCCTCTACCTGCTTCAATCTCCCACATAATTGCACGGGATACAATGTCCCTGGGAGCCTTTTCGAGTTTCGTCGCGGCGTACTTTTCCATAAACCTTTTTCCCTCGTTGTTGAGTAGATAGCCTCCCTCAGCTCTCGCAGCCTCGGTTATGAGGATACCAGAAGGCACCAGGCCTGTCGGATGGAACTGGATGAACTCCATATCCTTTAGGGGAAGACCTGCCCTGTATGCGATGGCGTCTCCATCGCCTGACACAGAGTGCGCATATGTACTGAACTGGTAAAGCCTGCCCGCACCGCCAGCGGCAAATATCAGCGACTTTCCCTGGAAAATTGTATACTCACTGTTCTTCAGGTTGATGGTCGTAAGTGCGTTGAAAGAATTGTTCTCTACGATAAGTGATGTCGCAAAATATTCATTGTAGATGTGTATGTTATCATATTTCAATGCCCTGCTGAAGAGCGTCTGCATGACATGAAAACCGGTTTTGTCGGCCGCAAATGTGGCTCTGGGATAACTGAGTCCTCCGAAGTCCCTCTGTGAGATCGTGCCATCAGGATTCCTGCTCCATGGGCAGCCCCAGTGATCAGTAGTGTATATCTGCTCTGGTACCAGTTTAACAAAATATTCGACTGCATCCTGATCCGCAAGATAGTCACTCCCCTTGATGGTATCATAGGAGTGCAGATCGAAATTGTCCTTCGGACTGAGAACAGCACTTGTACCGCCCTCGGCCGAAACGGAGTGAGACCGCAATGGATAAAGCTTCGAAACAAGCCCCACTGAGATTTTTTTATCGTGTTCAGCAGCAGCGACTGCGGCCCGCAGGCCAGCCATCCCACCACCAAGGATCAAAACGTCCTCCTTTATGATTTCCAATACAAATACACCGGAAGTTTATCATTGCTAATAACTTAAAATTTTGTATGAAACTGGCTGAGTGATGCGTTGATTATAGTGATTATATTTTGGTATCTGCCACGAGAGAGATTACAAGCCCCTGAATGCTTTCGAATTCAGCCCGCCAAGATAATATAAACCTGAGGCTGGATTGCACAAAACAACAAAATGTATTAGTCACTTATCTCATTCTCTGGCATTCTTCTCCTTAAAGCCCGGTTTATCGTATATACAATACCTTTGGAAATGGTACTTATGAATAGACCTTGAAGCATGAAGTAAGAAGGTTGATGGTTGCTCAGAATTGTCCCCTCATTTTCGTTATTGCGAAGCAACATTTGGAGAGGGCCAAATGCTACTAAGGTTCCTATCCAATAAATTATCGCAGACTTGTAGTACCTCGAGTTCGTATGATTCAATTTTATCACTATATCATCGTCCTGCCTGAAAATATAACATGTAATGATATTTACTTTAGTAGCTGGCTGAATCAAGCTGGGTTATCAAATGCTATTCAAAATTACGGAAAAATTTTAAATAGTATTATGTAATCCTAAGTTGACAACTAAATGTTGTTAACTAGAGGTGATAAAAATGGTTGGAAGAAAGAACAGAGACGATGACTGGAGAGACGACTTATTCGACAGTTTCTTTGGAGACTTTGACTTTGATTTCAAGAAACTGAACGAAAGGATGTTCAGGATATTCGACAGTTTCAGGAAGAACATGGCAAGCGATGGAGATGAACCCTATGTATACGGTTTCACCTTCAAGATGGGACCTGATGGAAAACCACAGTTCCAGGAGTTTGGAAATGTTCCGGAACTCAGGAGATTCAATCCGTCGCTCGGATCTGATGCAACAGCCAGGGAGCCCATAACGGACATAAACGAGGACAAGGAGAAGGTCTATATCACGGTCGAACTCCCCGGAATATCCAAGGATAACATTGATCTGAGTGTGAATGAGGATTCGGTCGTCATAAGCGTGAGTGAGGGACCTAGGAAATACTATAAGTCGGTTGATCTCAGGGAACCTGTGATTCCTGACTCTGCCAGTGCGAAGTTCACCAATGGAATACTCGACCTCACACTGTCAAAGCAGAGAAAGGGTGAATCCGGTGGAAAGAAGATAAAAATTGAGTGAAGGCTGTGATGCGCTGTGAGCACGGATGACTCCATAGAGGAATTCATCTCTGCGCTCGAAAACGAGACCCGGAGAGAAATACTTAGAAGACTTATCCTTGATAAATCCTATGCTCTTGAGATAAGCAGGAATATAGGAGTCTCACAGCAAGCCATCAATAAACATCTCATTTTTCTTGAAAATGCCAAACTTATAATCCCAGAAGGATTTATTCCAAGTTCACTCGGAGCAAAGAGAAAACTTTACAAACCCACCGGCTTTTCAACTCTGATCATCGACTATTCCAGGAATTTCTTTGACATTAACCGGTATAGTCTGGATTTCGACAACGTTCAGCAGGAGCCCGCAGAGAAAGATCCTTCAAGGCTTTTTGACCGTCTGTCAGAGATTGCCAAGAGGCTGGATAATCTCATGAAGGAAAGAGAGGTTCTCATAAAGGAAAAGGATCGCATAATAGAAAATATCTCAGATCTTATAGATTCTTTTGCCAGGGATGAACTTACCAGAAGGATTATGAGAGAGTACCTTGAATCATTGAGTGTCAAGAAAGTTTCACAAAGTCTTTCCATACCCGAACCTGCTGTTGAGATAATAATTGACAAGTTCCTCCGGGAAATCACATATTAAATAATTTCTCGACATCACTCTATGGATCAATGAACAGGAGATTAGCGTTTTTCGGCCATGTGAATATCGATATCATTCTTGTCACTCCGGTGATCCACAGTCATGGGTCTTCCGAGGTTACTGCTGTCAGGGAACAGTGGGGTGGAACGGCGGGAAACTTTGCCATCGTAGCATCAAAGTTGGGTGTTTCTTTTGATATTTATGGAGCTGTCTCGAGATCGACCCATGGGAGATATCTTGATTATCTGCAATCACTCGGCATTGATCTTTCAACATTACAGATCTCTGATGATACTATGGGACCTGTATGTTATGTCGTCACCAACAGAAGTGACCAGCTTTACTACATGCATCAGGGGCCCATGGGTAACTGGAAGCCTAGCGCTTCTGATCTGAGGAAAACGGATTATGATGTTGTACATTTTTCCACTGGTCCGCTTGACCGGTACTCAGCAATTGCCAAGGACATAAATTCGGCAGTCACATTTGATCCAGGTCAGGAGATTAACTACAGGTACAGCAGAGAGGACATTGAGTCGATGCTGAAACGATCCAGGATTGTGATACTTAATGATTATGAAATGTCGCTTATGACTAAAATCCTTGGGAAGACACAGGATGAGGTGATCAGTTCCTGTAAATCGGTGATAGTCACGGAAGGTCAGCGGGGTGTCACCATATATGACAACGGAGAGAGCATGCATGTGAATTCCATTCCTGTCGAATATGTGAAGGATACTGTCGGCGCTGGAGACTCCTTCAGAGCCGGTCTCTATTTTGGTCTCCAGAGGAACCATAACCTGTTCGATTCCGTTATGTTCGGCCAGATTTCTGCTTCAAGATCCATTGAAACAGGAATCATGAATTTTGATCTTAACGCTGACAAAATGCTGGCTGAATTTGAAAAAAACGCGAAGTAAAACCTTTTATATCCACAGCCGGCATAAAACAAACATTAAAAATATGATTAAACGCTCTGCGGATGATGACAGTTTACGAGTTTGAAGGCAGAGTACCCAGGATAGACGAATCAGCCTACATTTTCCCCAACTCAACGATCATTGGAGATGTGAAGATAGGAAGGGAGACATGGATAGGCCCTGGCGCAGTGCTGAGAGGCGATTATGGAACAATAGAGATTGGTGATGGATCAGCAGTTGAGGATAACTGCGTCATACATGCAAGACCAGGAGAGAAGACCAGCATTGGAGATCATGTCACCATAGGACATCTGAGCGTGATACACACTGGAAATATACATGACTGGGCCGTGATCGGAATGCAGGCCGTCGTTTCTGATTTCTCGATCATTGGACAGTGGGCAGCAATAGGAGAGGGTGCGGTCATCAAGTCAAGATTCGAGGTTCCTGACGAGAGCATTGCAGTTGGTGTCCCCGCCAAGATCATAGGAAAGGTTGACCAGAACTATAAGGATCTATGGACAAAGTACAAGGAGAATTATAACTCGTTCTGCCGTAGATACAGAAAAATAGAAATGAGAGGCGTTTGAAGCCAAAGTTTTTATTGAGTGTACCAATCTTTATTTATGGCTGAAGATTTCGAAATAATAGATGCAAAGGTCAGGAAGATACTCGATTCAAGGGGCAATCCCACCGTGGAGGCTGAAATATACCTTCCTTTCTCTATGGGCAGGACTTCAGCGCCTTCAGGCGCGAGCACCGGTGCCACTGAGGTTGCTTCGTTCCCCAAGAATGGTCCGGATGAATCCATCAAGTTCTTCAACACCAAGGTAAGAAGCGCCATACTAGGCTTCAACGCAATGGATCAGCGAACTTTTGACAGGGTCCTGACAGAACTGGACGGGACAGACAATTTTTCAAATATGGGCGGAAACCTTTCAACAGCACTATCACTCGCAAATGCCAAAGCTGTAGCAGGCTCACTCGGAATACCTCTCTACGGATACGTGGGGGGCGCTCTGAGGTTCAAGTTTCCCCATCCCATCGGAAACGTCCTTGGAGGTGGTAAACACTCCAGGAACGGCACGACCATACAGGAATTCCTTGTGTCATCACAGGGAAAAACAATCTATGAGTCGATCCTCACCAATTCCCTTGTACACAGGAGAATAGGGAAACTTCTCGAGGAAAAGCTTCCAAACCAGAGCATAGGGGTTGGAGATGAGAGAGCATGGACTGCAAACATATCCGACGAGGACGCGATAGATATAGTCAAGAGAGCCTCAAAAGAGATATCCCAGGAGAAAAAGATTGAGATAAAGATGGGCGTAGATTTCGCTGCTTCCTCATTCTACAAGGATGGAAAGTATCACTACAAGTCCAGAACTCTTGACCAGGGGGAGCAGGTAGACTATGCTGTGAAATTATCAAAGGAGCACGGATTCTACTTCATCGAAGATCCTATGAACGAAACTGATTTTGAAGGCTTCTCAATGATAACTAAAGAGACTGGAAACAAGGCCCTCATTGTCGGTGATGATCTCTACACGACGAATCCGGAAAGGATCAAGGAAGGGATCAGTAAGAAATCAACCAATGCTGTCCTGATCAAGGTGAACCAGATAGGCACGCTTTCAAGGACACAGGATGCGGTTGATACTGCAACCCTGGCGGGGTGGAAGAATGTCATATCTCACAGGAGTGGAGAGACCGATGATGACTTCATAGCGCATCTGTCTATTGCCTTCGGCAGCGAATTCATAAAGACCGGAACAATTGGTGGCGAGAGGCTGGCCAAGCTGAACGAACTGGTGAGGATCCAGGAAGAATTCCAGTCCTGATAGAATGCTGAAAATTATCGGGATGGGACTTTCGGGCCTGGGTTCCATGACCATTGACGGTCTTTCTGCTCTGAGATCATGCGAAATCGCCTATTATGACTCATACACATCCATCCTGCCTGATGGTGCCATAGAGGATATTTCCAGGGCTGCAGGCAGAGAGATCATTCCTGCGAACCGCTACATGCTGGAGAACAGCAACGAGATTCTGCAGAAAGCATCTGAAAGCGATATCTGCCTTCTGGTTGCCGGTGATCCACTGTCAGCGACAACCCATTTTGAATTAATCCACGAGGCTATGGCTCGGGGAATTGATGTGGACATCCTGTCAAACGCGTCTGTAATACTCTTTGCCCCACTGATTCTCGGTCTTTACGTCTACAGGATCGGTCCCCCGGTTTCATTGCCCTTCGTTGATGATAAATTTTTTCCCTTGAGTCCTTACAGGAAGATAAAGAAGAATCTTGACAATGGCTTCCACACACTTGTGCTGCTTGATCTGCGCGACGGAAAAAACATGACTGTTCCGGAATCATTATCGATATTAAGGAGGATGGAAGAGAAGGTAAAGGATGGGCTCATAACTGATGACAGGTTCCTTTGCATTGTCTCCAGAGCCGGAAGAGTGGATCAGACTATTTTATGTGGCAGACTTGGCGATCTGGAAAATGCCAACTTAAGTGATCCCGTCAGCCTTGTGATACCCGCAGAGCTTTCCGACCAGGAAAGAGTATATATTAGCGGATATGTACTACAAAATCAATAGTAACATGGAAATTTTTCAGATCTGTAAGTTTCGATAATACCCACAATGGTTTCCAGAAATGAATGTTATTAGATGACCTGCTGGGCGTATTCTAAAAATAGGGAAATTAATCATATTTTTCGAATTTACAGCAGATCTGGTACTCCATCTGTCAGGAGCGATTCTGGCATCATGTTTTTATAAAGCGCCCGAGCCGGGATTTGAACCCGGATCTGAGGCTCCGCAGGCCGCTAGGATATCCAAATTACCCCACTCGGGCATATGGCTTCACTGTTAGCATTTGCGTTATAAAGTATTTTTGCAGTGCGTCTTAGCGAAATTTTACACAGAGATGGAAGGTATATCGTGTGCCATAAGTTTTACACTTTACTTTAAGTAATTATTTGAAATCATCGTCAGTTGAATGTACCGCAAACCACGAGGAATGAGCATGTTTACCTGATCTTCACATCGCTTGCGCACTTCGTAAACGATGGAAATTCTCTCCTTCTGACGCTTCTGATTGTATATTATACCGCTATACCAAGCGTGAGCATTGTATTTGTAGGAGGGGCTGCGATAGTGTACAATGTCATATCTGGCCTGTTGAGTGCGCCGGTAGGAAGATGGGCTGACAGGATTGGAAGGGATGCCGCCCTGATATCCTTAGGTCTTATCCTGCAGGGTGCGGCAGTAGTGTTATTCTCCCTGCCGTTTATTTTCACGAGCTTATGGATACCAGAGATATCTGCTGGCGCAATTCTTCTTGGGTTAGGTCAGTCTTTCTACCATCCTCTTGGAGCATCTGTGCTGAAGAGTGTCTATGGCCCCATGAGGTCCCCGGCATACATGGGCATAAATGGAGCCTTCGGAAGCATAGGCAGGGCTGCCACTCCTGCCATATTTGGGGTCCTGACACTCTATGTCAGCATTTACGCAGCTTTTTCCTACCTTGTTGTCTCAATAGTGATGTTCTCCGTTTTGATCTATATCTCCATTGGATCGTTCAGGAGGGGGGATTTTGCCGTGAAATCCAAGCCTGTTTCAGGACAGTCGGGGTCAGTTCAGCCTGATGACGATTCAGGATCTGGCAGATTCCTCTTCCTTCTGACCGCATCTGTCTTCCTGAGGGCAATGATGATCTCAGGGGTTACGCTCTTTATGGGAGAATATATCTACATTATCATACACTCAAAATCCCTCACTTCAGAAATACTCACTCTATCATTCATACCTCCAGTGGTCGGACAGGCTTATTTCGGCAGGGTAACATCAAGGATCGGA
>JBBYJL010000032.1:0-14158 GCA_043196285.1 Thermoplasmataceae archaeon
GTTTTCCAGAATATGCGGATCCGCCCGCCAGTCTCTTCATTGACCGTTAAGTAAGCAACGTGATATAAACATTATCCATGCTTATCAGAAATCGTAACCTCCAGGGTTTATGCAAGCAATGCGTCATGCCTCCCCTCTGCAATGACTTTAGGCACCATCAGATCAGCAAAGTCATTGCACCCAGAATAAACTGTACAATCAGAGTCAATTAAACATGATATCTTTACTGATCCTCTGGAAAGTCTTGAAATCGAGTAACTCAGCAACATGGATATAATGGACTGGAAAACCTCCCTCTCAAATAGTTCCAACAAATTGAGTGTGAAAAGAAAGCCTATTCTTGAATTATTAAGCGGGCTTTTTGATCATTGTCTGCCCAAAAATTTAATGATAAACTCAGATGTTAAACATTATGAATCAGCAGGTCTGAATTTGTTTACCGTATGGTGACTGATTGAATGTCAGATACTAAAATCTGGTATTCATTTATTAAGCGTTTAAATTGAACCGTAGATTGAAGAGACAGATACGGGTAAACCAGTGTGAAAAATTGATCCATATATCCAGGTTTAGTCCAATGTTTTCTGGAATTCATTATCCATAGAAGAGATATATCCTATATTCATGGAATGAAAGATTATCTCTCTGAGCATCCTTGATATTATATTCTGCTGCAAAGTATCTGGCTCAATCAGCTCATTATTTTGAGGAATCATTATCCCGTACTTTTCCACAGCCTTGAGATAGACTGACCTCATGGGCGAAGTAACAGTTCTGTATTTTCTAGGAAATGTTACCCCACATCTTTCTATCTCCCTCATGAAAATTGGCCTACCAAAGAGGGAGTAAAGGGTTTGTAGAGACACGTCACCCTCGTTGTTCTCGTCTAGCATTTTTGCAATCTTTCCCACATTATAGTATATATCATGATTGGCTGGGGACTGATACGTAAAAACTCTTGATGGACGCATAAGTCTCTCCTTTAATTCACCGGAATCAACCATGGAATTTAGATATCCTGTAAGAACCAGTCTGTGTATCTTTATACCCTCAGTAGAAAGATATTTCATGATACCGGCAATTGAATCCTCCTGCCTTGCGAGATGAGAAAGCACGAGTTCCCTGATCCTCTTTTCGTTTTGGAACTTTTCCATCTACTCCAGCTCCGCCATGATTTTATCAAGTTTTTTACTTATCTTCTTTGTGCTCGTAATAGTCATTCCACATATACGGCTAGAGACGCCTATGAAGCTTGAGGGTCTAAGGGCTTCTTTAATGAGCTGGGGCGTTACAGAATCTCCTGTTTCGGAGACAATGAACGAAATAAAATCATTCTTATTTGAGGTTTTCATGGAAGCTTCCCTGACTATTTCATGCGCCTGCTGGCGTGGAACCCCACTGAAGGCAAGATGAGTAACCACACTCTCTGACATTGCTAGATAGTCAGATCGCAGGTTCTCTCTTATTCTGCCCTCGTGTATTTCAAGGGTCTTCAATATACGTATCATCTTCTGCAGTATATCATCTATGAGAATTGATGAATATGGGACTGTAA
The DNA here is from genome assembly GCA_043196285.1 of Thermoplasmataceae archaeon. Taxonomy (GTDB): domain Archaea; phylum Thermoplasmatota; class Thermoplasmata; order Thermoplasmatales; family Thermoplasmataceae; genus JAKAFX01. The sequence continues at coordinate 1,556 of JBBYJL010000032.1, forward strand.
ACCTTTCAAGTGCGGTGTTGGTCAGATCGCGTTCATGCCATGTCACAGCAGCTTCATACTCAGGGACGATGAATGCCCGTATCAGACGGGAAAGGCTTGTAACATTTTCGCACGTGATGGGATTTCTTTTGCTAGGCATGGCGCTGGAACCAACCTGCTTGTCTTCGTCAAATGCTTCAGAAAGTTCGCCAATCTCAGGCCTTTGAAGATTCCGTATCTCTGTTGCTAATTTTTCAAGCGTTGTTGCTATATTGTTAATGATAGAAAGGTATTCAATAATTCTATCTCGGCCAGTTATCTGTGTCGGATTAGATTCTACACCCAATCCAAGAATTTCCATGCATCTCTTCTGTATTCTAAGTGCATTCCTGCCAATAGATGCTCCCGTTCCTACAGGGCCGAGAAGCTTTCCCACCAGAAATCTTTCCCTGGCTTCAATAATTCTAGTAGCATGCCTGTTGAATTCAGCCAGAAAAACAGAAAACTTCAACCCCAAGGTCACCGGGCTCGCATGCTGTCCATGGGTTCTGCCCATCATCGGGAGTTTTCTGTATTTCATCACCAGTACAGACAAGGTTTGCAGCAATTCCGTAAAATCTGGAAGGAGAAATTTCATAAAATCCCTGAGCTGGAGGGCCTGGGCTGTGTCTATTATATCGTTGGACGTGAGGCCCAGATGGAGATATTTACCCCCTTCTGGAGACATTTCAGTAAGTACCTTGATCATGCTCATGATATCATGCTTCGTTTCCTTTTCAACCTGCTTGATCCTATCCAGTGATATGTTCCGGGAATCTACGACTTTTTTTATGGCTTCCGCCGCTTCCATGGGAATCAGACCGAATTCAGCCTGAGCCTCCATCGCTGCAGATTCCACCTTGGTCATGTAGATATATCTCTCGTTCTCGGAGAATATTTTCTTTACTTGTGAACGGCCATAGCGGTATTCAATGGGTGAAACACTCATAAATAACTCAATCTCAATGAGTTTAAATATTTTGGCTCCTTGAAGTGTGTTGCATAATTCAGTATGCCTGTGTCATTCCTCTTAACATATTTGAACCTTCAGGGCAATCTTCTTGGCGATGTAATCAGGATTGATAGCCTTGATTACTTCACCCATGGTTCCTTTCAATCTAGAGAAGAATATTTCAACATGCCATTTCTTGCTATTGCACTTGATCCCCTGTTCCTTGTTGATGCATTACCCCTCGGAAATCTTGCTGTTTTTGATCCGGATATATTGAATATGACCTTTGAATCGTATGCTTTGTCTCCGAATATTTTCATGTTACTGTAAACGAGATCACGGATATGTCATGTATTGATATGACAGCATGGAGCTTCGATCATGCCCTTCTCTGCCTCTTCCATTTTGTGCCAAGATAATCCCCACTGATGGTGATAAGAATAGAGCACTGAAAACTGCAATTATACTAACAATTAATGTTGGGAATCCATGGGATACATTGAATGGGATCGCTCTTTCCATGATTGTTATCTTCAAGGAGAATATTCCAGTCCATTAGGAATGATGGATCTAGAATATACTCGACAATGTTTCAAAGTGATCTGTTGTATCTATTATACCAGTGTTGTGATTCGATCCGATACCTTCTTGTGTCTCTATTCCCTAGAGTTTTGATTTGCTGTGCTGTCATAACAGACAATAACTCCTCTGTGTTATTTAAGTACAGGAGAATTATACAATACACTTTCAATTCATAGATACTTTTTATAGAAAAATGTTTATCTACTTTCTGATTGTTTCAGTGAACAACATGGTATTTCTTAAAAAAAGAATAAATCGAGTTTCAGCGATTGTTCTTATATTGATTCTAATTGCAAGTTCGGCAGCGATTATATTTTCTAATAATGGAACAAATCATTCTATATTGAATAATAATCCTTCTGGCTCTCCTATTAGTCAATATTCGGCTGGACAATCAATATATAATGTGTCTTTCGTCGAAAGTGGATTGTTATCCGGAATGGGCTGGAAGGTAAATCTTTCTGGGAATGTGGAAAGGTCATTTGGCACCGTTATTTCATTTAGTGAACCGAACGGAACGTATCAATATACAATTACTAACATTTCCGGATATTCCTCATCTCTAAACGTTGGCACTATAACGGTTGATGGCTTTAACATCACTCAGAATATCATTTTCACGAGCTTATATAATAAAATCACTTTTACAGAGAGTGGCCTATACTCTGGAGCATCGTGGGGTGTGATTTTAAACGGTACTACTGAGAGATCATCCAGTTCTACAATCACTTTCCTTCTTCCCAATGGAGTCTATAATTATAAAGTTCTTCCGGTAAGCGGAATGAACATTGTGCAATCGTCAGGAAAAGTTCCTGTATCAGGTTCTGATGTTGATGTTGCAGTTCAGTTCACGACCAGTTTCTATGATGTAACATTCCTTGCAACGGGTCTCCCTTCAGGGCTTTCCTGGTCAGTAAACCTAAACAGTACGGTTGTTAGCTCTGATGCATCTACCATAGTGTTTCTCGAGCACTCTGGGACTTATAATTATAAAGTCTTTAACGTCAGCGGCTTCTTTGCTATACCTTCCACTGGAAATGTGGTTGTAAATGGCAATGTGGAGGTCGAGATCAATTTCGTCAAGAGCTATTACAGTTTGACATTTAGTGAAAATTCACTACCATCCGGCATGACATGGTCTGTTTATGTTCACAATTCAACCCTGAAAATTGGGCAAAGTTCTAACAGCAACACCATAACATTCAGTCTTCCCAACGGTTCGTTTGAATATTCTGTAGTAACAGAGAATGGATATGCTGCTGTCCCACCATCTGGAACTATCAATGTGTCAGGATCAAATACTGCAATAACCATAGTATTTGAGCAGGGTTATTACACCGTCCAATTCAACGAAACAGGCCTTGAGAAAGGCACTCCATGGCAGGTTATTCTAAAATCCACAGCCACATCTTCAAATAAAATCATAGAAAGCTCTGATAATTCCTCAATTCTATTTTCAATTCCTGATGGAGAATACACATATTCTCCTGAAAACCTTAGTGGTTACACGGTATCGGACACAGGAACAACAATTAACGTTAACAACGCCAATGAGATAGTCAACCTGGTCTATTCATCCAGCTACTATAAGGTAACATTCACGGAATCTGGACTGCCTTCGGGTACTGAGTGGAATGTGGTAGTCTCCTTTTTAGGGAAGTCTTTAAGTTTGAATGAGAGTTCGTATAACAACACGATTACTTATTATTTGGCTAATGGTAATTATACGTTTAAAGTGGTGAACGAATCAGGTTTTGTCAATAGTCCAGTTGGAGAGAAATTTGTTGTTCAAGGGGCATATATAGATCAGCCTGTGTTCTTTTCTTCAGAGTATTTTCCAGTTTATTTTAATGAATCTGGTCTGCTCCCATCGACACAATGGGCTATAAAGTTAAATAATACAATTGAACGGTCTCAGGGAAGACAAGTTACATTTCAGATGAAAGAAGGAATATATAATTTTTCAGTAATGCCAGTTAGTGGATTTGTTCTCGATCCCTCGCCTCCTACCACGATCACGGTTAAAGGCATTACTTACCAGAGTATTTCTTTTAAAAACACTACTAAACTTGCAAACGTTTCTAGCGGGAACAAATATACTGTATACTTTAACGAAACAGGTCTATTAGCTGGGTCCAACTGGCAAGTCTTAGTTAATCAAAGTAAAACACAGATATCTAACTATTCTCAGGGCAGTGGTACAGTTAGATTCTCATTAAGAAACGGTACTTACTACTATAAAATCATCAGTCCAGCATCATACTATAGTGTATTAAATTCGTCCGGTTATTTTAATGTCTCTGGCACATACCAAACTATTAATACCGAGTTCTTAACCAGTGTTAATTCCATATCATTTACAGAAACAGGATTGCCGCCAGGAACTGACTGGAGTGTTGTTGCAAGTGGCACTAATATTTCTACGAAAGCAAGTTCATCTGGCACCGGCACGGTTACGCTTTTGTTGCCAAATGGTACTTATTTCTTTGAATTCCTCCAGGTTGGAAATTATACATCGAATCCCCACTTTGAGTATGTTAACATTAACGGCACGTTTAATCAACCAATCGTGTTTACACCATCCATTTATCAGGCAGAATTCAGTGAGAAAGGACTACCATCAGGAACTGATTGGAGTGTTGTTGTAAATGGAGTTACCTATTCATCGGGTGGAACGGGATTCGTATACCTGGAACTCCAGAACGGAACATACTACTATTACATATCCTCAATAGCAGGATACAACGACACAAATTCATCCGGGGTTATGACAATCTTTGGGAATACACACCATATTCAGACGACATTCACAAATATAGTGTACAGACTTGAGTTCACCGAAACCGGTCTGCCTCCAGGGAGCTCATGGTCGGTCACAGTTGGCAGTAAAGTATACACGTCAGATTTCTCAAACATGACAATCCACCTGACCAACGGAACCTACCATTATTATATCAATCTCCAATATGGATACACTGCCACAAATGCATCGGGATTCTTCAATATAACTGGATCTAACATACCACTCCGCACAACGTTCAAAAGTGATCTTAGCACCATACAGTTCATCGAGACTGGACTACCATCAGGAACTGATTGGTTTGTCACAATAAATGGTACGATATATTCATCAAGTAATGGAATTATAACAGATCATTTACTTAACGGGACGTATGAATACTTTGTGGCAGTTCCATACGGATACACAGTCACAAACTCGTCGGGTTTCGTATACATACAAGGAACTCAAGTATATGTAAATGTTACATTCATGTCAGATCTGCACAAAATCCAGTTTACAGAAACAGGATTGCCATCAGGAACGGACTGGAGAGTACACATTAATGGAAGCAATTATACATCATTTGGTTCTAATATAAGTGTAAACCTTCCAAATGGTACTTATCTGTATGTGATAATAAGCGTGAATAATTATTACGTTGCAGCTCCAGTTGGAATGGCGTATCTTGACGGTGGAAACTTATCTATCAAAGCAGAATTCTATAATGTACAATACAATTTGGAAATCACAGAAAGTGGCCTTCCATCAGGATTGGAATGGGGTATGTCTTATGTTTATAATCAGGGCGAAAATCATTTATTTACTTTCTCAAATACCGAAGATATAAGTGTTGTGAACGGAACATACCTACTATGGTTCACCTCTTCTAATTCATCGAAATTTATCTATTATCCGGAACCACTGGAAGTAATCGTTTATATTAGTGGGAACAACGACCACATTTTTATTCACTACAGTGATTTCGTTTATAATATATCACTCCTACAAAAAGGACTCCCAACTAATACTAACTGGTCCATTGATTTCAACGGCTTGGTCCTGTTTTCTAATTACAGTAACTATATCAATATGACACTTCAAAATGGCACTTATTCGTTCACAGTAAATGATTACAACGCTTATTATCCTGTTAACCACAACCCCAATCAAGTAATCCTTGTTCATGGCACAAACGAGGTTATAACAGTGGTATACAACATCTCTCTTTATAAGGTCACTTTCGCTGAGAACGGACTCCCATCTGGATCTGAGTGGAATTTGTCATTAAAAGGTCTATATAATTCGTCTAGAGCTACATATTCTACTAACGATGTCAATTTTGAACTGACCAACGGTACTTATCTTTATACCGTGGAGTCAGTCAATAAAACATACATGGCTCCTCCTTCGAGAACATTTACTGTTTCCGGATCACCCTTAACGATTTACCTTAATTTCACGGAAGTGACATATAATGTTACATTTAAGGAAAGTGGGCTGCCTCTAAAAACCACATGGTCTATAAACCTGGATGGGAAGATTGATACCACAAACAATACCACATTCTCATTACTACTTCCCAATGGTACTTATGACTATTCAATCGGAGGTGTTTCGGGATACCACATAACGTCCACCTTATACGGAAACTTTACAGTTAACGGAAAGAGCGTTACACTGGATGTCACATATGCTAAGAATCAGACAACTACAACGCCACCACCTCCACCACCACCGGCTCCGGCTAAGAAGCCTTTTACTTTACCCCTGTATTTCTATGAAGTCCTGATCATTGTTATCATAGCAGGGATTGGAATAGCAGCAACGATATACACTCAGCAGAAAAAGAAAATCAATAAATGAGGGTATTTACTGAGAATTATTTCCTTTATTTTTTGGATCTCAGATCCCTCAAAATTTCCTTAGCCCTTGAAAAACTAATATTTTTTTCTTCAATCATTTGAGATGAAATCAATTCTATTTCTCTACCTGTAGCTCCAGCGCTGACTGCGACGTTCTTAGAATGAAGCTTCATGTGACCTTTCTGTATTCCTTCTGAGGAGAGAGCCCTTAATGCAGCAAAGTTCTGGGCTAGTCCGACTGATGCAAGTACATTGGAGAACTCAGATGAATCAGAAACGCCTAAGATCTTCCTCATCACTTTTGCCTTGGCTACACTAGACGTTGAACCACCCACTGTACCAACTGCCAATGGAATTGCTATGGACCCTATCACATCATCGTTTTCAGACAGGGAATAACTAGTAAGGCTGGAATATCTGCCAGATCTTGAGGCGTACGCATGGGCCCCAGCTTCAACTGCTCTCCAGTCGTTCAAAGTGGCCAGAAGTACAGAGTCAATTCCATTCATTATTCCCTTGTTGTGCGTAGCAGCCCTATAAGGATCATATTTTGCAAACTCATAGGCTCTGATGATCCTCTCTGCAACCTCTGGTCCTCCAATAAGATCTGAAGGAAATCGTGCCATTGCATAGGCCATTCTCTGATCACTCAGGTTTGACAGTATCTTAAGAACCGGTATAGATCCTGTAATCTCGCCAAGAAACGGTGCGATATGTTCACACATTGTGTTGACTACGTTAGCTCCCATGGCATCTCTCACATCAACTATAATATGAACGATGATTTGATCCGGTAATTCCTCAATGGTCCTCACCTCGAGCCTCTTTGCACCCGCTCCAAGCGATTTAAGAGTGTTGCTCCTGCTGTTTGCCATCTCAAGAATCTTTTCCTCATTCTTCAGTATCTCTATGCGACTCCTTTCTCTGGATTGCACCTCAGTGAGCTGAATCTGTCCTATCATCACAGGACTGCTGGAATAAGCTGTAAATCCGCCTGAGCCTGCTGCAATCTTGGCGGCAAAAGAGCAGGCTGCCACAATGGACGACTCCTCTACCGCCATTGGAATGAGATAACGTTTGCCATTGACAATAAAATTCGTGGCTAGTCCAACAGGAACTTCCATGGTTGAGAAAACGTTCTCGATTATGCTAGCCGCCTTTTCGCTGTCCAGGCTGCCAAATGTTGACAGAATACTAACATCCTCGTCAGATAGATCTGCGCTTTTGGCAATTATATCAAGTCTCTGTTTGGGAGTCAGATTTTTGAAGTTTTGAAAAGGATTTTTGTCATTAAGCACAATACTGAATGCCCTGACCTATTAACTTTTTTGCGGATACGCTAAGATCAGCAAAAGCATGATAGTCACTAAAGTGACTACCAGGTTTCTTTGAGAAATTAAATTAATTTACTGCACATATACCTTGGATGTTAAGAAACAAGAGTTTGGTATCTATTGATGATGTGTCAAATGAGGATCTGGAAGAAATTTTTGCTCTTTCTGACCGGATGCTCAGCGTATTGGAATCAAACAAGAACCCGCATATGATGGATTCCAAAATTATGGCGACTCTATTCTATGAACCGAGTACACGCACAAGGCTTTCATTTGAGAGTGCAATGCATAGACTCGGCGGATCAGTGATATCAATGTCAGACGCGAGTTCTTCATCCGTAGCCAAAGGTGAGACACTGGCCGATACCATAAGAATGGCAGAAGGATATTCCGACATTATTGTTATGCGTCATCCGCTCGAAGGTGCCGCAAGGCTAGCAGCCCAATTTTCGTCCAAACCCATTATAAACGCCGGTGATGGGTCCGGACAGCATCCAACGCAAACAATACTTGACCTGTTTACGATGTGGAAAGAGTTTGGAAAAATAGATGGCCTGAAAATAGCTCTCATTGGGGATCTTAAGTACGGTCGAACTGTGCATTCATTGATACTGGCACTTTCAAGATTCAATGTGGAACTGACTTTAATCTCACCGCGGTCCTTGAGCATACCTGAACAGTTCTATTCCAGGATACCACATAATATCAAAGTGCGGAAATCAGAGAAAATGGAAGGATTTGTGGAAGACGCCGATGTTCTCTATGTTACCAGAATCCAGAAGGAAAGATTCGCGGACAAGAATGAATACCTCAGCCTCATTGGATCGTATTCTGTCGATCTTAAAATTGTCGACAGCATCAAGAAAGAAGCCATAATTATGCACCCTCTTCCCAGGATAGATGAGATAAAGCCTGAGGTTGACTTCACACAGAATGCAAGATACTTCAAACAGGCTTCGTTTGGAATTCCAGTAAGGATGGCTCTTATTTCCATGATATTGGGGGTGAACTGATGGACAAGACATTACTTATAGCCAAGATAAAGGACGGCACAGTGATTGACCACATATCTTCGGGTAAATCATTCAAGGTGTTATCAATACTAAACATCGATAGTTCTATAGGTTATACGGTAACAGTTGCTGTACATGTTCCAAGTAAAAAGACTGGATTCAAAGATATAGTAAAGATTGAAGGAAGGTTCCTTGAGAAGGAAGAACTTGACAGGATCTCGCTGGCTGCACCGAATGCTGCAATCAGCATTATCAGGAACTACGATATCACAGAAAAATTTCACGTGGAGATACCCGATGAGATTACTGGCATTATAGACTGCCCCAACCAGAACTGCATATCCAACGCAAAGGAGCCAGTCAAGGCAAGGTTTCTGGTCAGGTCTAAAAATCCACTTTCATTGAAGTGTTACTACTGTGAGCGGCTGATAAATGAGAATGAAATACTACAAAATCTATAATAAATGATAATTGGGGATCAGAAAAGATTCTTTCTGATGTCCCTGGTTACTTCAGATAGTCTCAGACTGAAGAATTTGAGGTCCCTTACAACATTTTCATTTATCTTGTCGAGATATGCCAGTGGGTTCTGTGGTAGCATATTGCGAATCTCCTTTGAGGATTCTTCATTGTCGTAAACTTTGACTCCACCACTCTGCTTTACCAGTTGAATTATTCCAGCCTGCGCTTTTCTTCTTCTGTCCTCCTCCAGTTTAGATGGTTTGATCACAAGATTTACGTGCGCAATGTTTCTCTTGTTAAGAATTCCAGAGAAGGCAATGTGCATCCTCTGTCCAAAACTCCCTCCGAAACCGCTTACGAGTATGAAAGCCTGGGATCGTGGAATCTCGTCAAATATCTGGCTGGCAACCAGCTCAGGTGACGACTCAAACTGGTCAGCGAGAACAGATATATTCTTTGTCTGTACGAGCATTTCCTGCATTAAAGGACCAGAATAAACTGTTCCGCTTACACTATTTTTTGATTCAAGGTCTACCTTGAAATAGCTCATTTTAGTCTTCTTGGTAAGAAGACCTAAACTACTCTTCCTTTTTTCGATCTTAACAACAGGATTATTGTCCATAGTGACTGAATGAATGTTCGCCCTGGGGATCTCGTCGGGCATCATATACCCAAGTATCCTCTTGCCGCAGTCTCCGAAGGACATTATTGTTATGTCCGCTCTCTCTTCGTAGTATTCCTTCACTATTTCTGTTAGGTTATGCCGTATTTCCATCTCACTTGGTATTCTGTCAAATTCCTCTACCAATTTTTTCACCTCACTTTCCAGCTTTTTGATTCATATGAAGAAGAATTGGCAGGTCTTACGTGCCTGTCGTATTCCTCAAATAGATCTTCACTGGCCTTCTTTTTCTCAATCTTTCTCGTAATGATGTCATTAATCACTCCCTCACTGTTCGCAGCATTGAGGACAATACTTATTGCTTCACTAATGCTAGTGAAGAATCCCCTTTCTACTGCCTTTCTAAGAGTATCCTCAGTGCTTCCGTCAAGCTTTATTTCGGTGCCGTCGGACATCCTCCCCTGTGAGCCCTTTGCCATGAAATCAAAGACTGCTTTCCTTATGAACTCGGATCTACTTCCATATTCAACATTCTTCTCAAGATATTGATCTATTTCAAGTAAATCCATTTCAGAGATCCTTATAGTGACTTTCTCTTCTTTGTCCATGATCCTCGTTATAGTCATTCTTATAGTCGTATATAAATGTTTTGTTCTTTGCCAGACAAAAAAAGGTCATTTGTTCATACATAACTGACTTTATGTAATTTATCAATATAATTCACTGCTGTCGTGGAAACTATCTATAAGGGCATTTATAAATATACATATCTTTACATAAATATGATATATATTAATGGTGATATGGTAGATTGCTTAAAACGTTCCGATATTATCATTATCGCCGGACAATATAATATGCTATGACTATTATATTAGGATAGCATCTTAAACATTATTACACTGCAAGACATCTTGTGTTATGAGCGAGTTCAATTATGATGATTTATTGAAAAAAGCAGAGAGTGCATTTTCAAAGGGAGATAAGAATAAGATGCGCTTACAGGTACCGGATCCTGATGTTATATATGAGGGGAGAGTAACAATAGTACGTAACTTCATTGACATCGTTGATATGATAAACAGAGACCCGAAGCATGTAGCTAAGTTTCTAATGAAGGAGCTTGGAATAGGGGTGACCATTGATTCAAAACGGTTGATGATTAACAGGAAAGTGAGTATTGATCAGATCAAAGACAAAATCTCGCAGTACATGGACTCATTTGTCAAGTGTTACGAATGTCAGTCGCCGGATACTGAAATACAGAAAGTAGGAAGAGTTGACTTACTGGTATGCAAAGCATGCGGTGCACAGCATCCAATAAGACTTACAAGAGAATCCAAATCCCCTGAATTGAGTCTTGAAGAGGGAAAGGACTACACTGTCACTGTTACCGATGTTGGGAGATCGGGTGAAGGCAGGGCTAACTTTAGGGGCTTCAGAATTATAATCCCAGGCGTTAAAGCGGGCCAGACATTGCATGTTAAGATCAAGAAAATAATGCATGACACGGCGATCGCAGAAGTGATAAAGGAAAAGTAATGTTTCATAGGCTGATTGTAGACACTAATGCAATTATATATCTGATCAAAAAGAAAAGAGTTGATAGTCTGAAGAACATTGGAAACCAGATAAATGAAGTAATAATCCCGACTTCAGTTGTGAATGAACTAAGAACTCTGGCTGAGAGATCGCCAACCTCAGAGGTATTTAGAACCGCATTGCGAATCACGGCTACCATGAAACAATACAGTACAGGCTATAAGGGTGATGATGCAATCATACAGGTAGCCTTGGAATTGGGATCTTTTGTACTAACAAATGACAAAGATTTAAAAAATAGACTAAAAAAATTGGGCATTGGTGTTTATTCTGTTAGAACAAATGGCAATATTGTTCCCGCATAAGGTGTCGTAAATGGATTCAACTTTGAACCGAATTGAATTTGAAGCTCTAAAGGAAATAAAGAAACTTTGTGGCAGTTCTGGCAGCGCGGTAGTCAGCAGCATAAAACTCGGAAAGATTCTGGGTATTAGCCAACAATCTGCGTCTAGAATTCTCATTAGCCTTGGAAAGAAGAACATGATAACGCGCATAATGGAGAACAGGAAGCAACGCATTAAATTGACTGAAAATGGGATGGACATACTTATCACAGAACTTAATGATCTAATGGGAATTCTTAACCCCGAAGATACGATTGATATAAAAGGTGTTGTTACAAGCGGTCTGGGTGAAGGAAGATATTATATTTCGAGAAAATTTTACATCATCCAGTTTCAGGAGAAGCTTAAATTTATTCCTTACCTTGGAACTCTTAACATAAAAATTAAACCAAATGAGGACGTACATCTCAGTATGTTGAAAAATAGCCCTGGCATACATATAGATGGTTTTACAACCGAAGATAGATCGTTTGGGCCAGTGAAAGCATTTAGGTGCGAAATAAGCGGTGTGGAATGCGCTGTTCTGATGCCTGAAAGAACGATACATACTGATACTATGGAACTAATATCGGAGCACTATCTTCGGGAAAGATTAGACCTCAAGGATGGCGACTTGGTAACAGTGAAGGTTTATCTCTTCTGAGCGAGAAGACCCTTTCCGTGATGGAGGGGGTGAAAGCAAGCAAAAAGCTCGTAATAATCTTAGTGTTATCTATAAATAGTGATTACTGCCACCAGAGTGAAACTGTATCAAGGCAGAATGCAGAAGGTTCTTTTGAAAAAACATTTTGGCGGTTGTAGATTTGTTTACAGTTATTTTCTGATAAAGAGGGATGAATAGTATATCATGCATAAGGATGCAAAGAAATCCTTTCTAAACTATCTTGATACACAAAACATGCTTCTCGAACTAAAGAAACAGTATCCCTGGCTAATAAGAAGTTAGTTAATTCTCAATCACAGCCCATGGAGATTCCGCCAGCAATCTTTAAGGTAGGAAACACCCTGCTATCGCAATGGTTAAAAGTCA
>JBBYJL010000033.1:0-13835 GCA_043196285.1 Thermoplasmataceae archaeon
AAAGCTATCATAGAAAGAGGATTTCAAGAGGTCTCTTCCGTTCATCAGACGGAACAATAATGAATGCCGATTCCAATGCTGCATGTATGATAAGAAAAGCAATCCCGAAATCGTTTGAGGACGTGACAGAAGGTGATGGGTTGCACCCACGAAGTTTAAGCATCAGACAGATGATAACTCCCAAAGAGGTTTGTTAACATGGTTAATAGATTTCATAACCTAGAATAACTTCTCATGCAATGCGGGAGGTTGGGCATTGGATTACCCTTATGAGTTAAGAGAATATCAGCGCGATACCATTGAATTTATCAAGAAATCGCTTACTAATTATGATTCTGTTATAATAGAAGCACCGACCGGTTCAGGCAAGACCATAATGAGTCTTCTTGGGGCAATAGAATACAAGGAAGGGACATCAAGGAAGATTCTTTATCTTACGAGAACAAACTCGCAGCAGGAGCAGGTAATCAGCGAACTAAGGAAACTGAAAGGAAACATGAGGATGAAGGCTATTCCATTTCAGGGAAGAGGTAATCTGTGCCTTCTCTACAGGGAAATAGAGAATTCTGAAGAATTTAGCTCAGAATCTCTCTCAAAATTCTGTTCATTGAGGAAAAAGAAGGTCATGGAAGGGAATAACACCGCATGCAGATTCTTTAATTACAATGTCAGATCAAGTGAAACGAAGAACTACATACTGAACGAGATACCATCTGCAGAGGAAATCTATTATTATGGTGTGGAAAACGTAATCTGTCCATATGAATCGATCAAGGCAGCTCTCCCGGATGCAGATATCGTAATTGCGCCCTACGCATATTTCCTGAATTTTGGGGCAGGAGAGAGATTTCTCAACCAGTGGGGTGTCTCAAGGGATCAACTCATCATAATACTTGACGAAGCCCACAATCTTCCTGACATATCAAGATCGGTTTCATCATTTGATATATCAGTCGATGAAATTGACAGGGCTGAAAAGGAAGCCGTTGAATTTGGTGATGAAGAGCTAATGCCCAGAATAAGATCTTCAGATTTCCTGGACGTATTGAGATCCGCCCTTCTTTCACTGAAGAGAGACTACATCGGCGAGGAGGATGAAGGCCGGATCAGCTTTGATACATTCAGGGAGTACGTGATGATAGCAGGATCCATGAATTCGGAGAAATTTCAGAGTCTTAACGCGTACCTGAATATATTTGGTGACAGGATCATAAGCATAAAAGAGGAGAGGATGAGGGTTCCACGTTCATCTGTATATACCCTTTCAGGGAAAATTGCCGCCTGGGAAGAAACTGACAGCGAGAGATACATTGCCCTTGTATCTAACAGGCGGACCGCTTCAGTGGAAGCATACTGCCTCGATCCATCTGTGAACCTGTCTCCGCTAAAGATGTCTAAAAGCATACATATTTCTGGAACTCTGGAACCTCACAGCACATACATCAATCTCACTGGCTTCACATCAGCCAGGTTTCTGAAGATCAATGAAGTATTTCCAAGAGAAAACAGGTTTATTTTATATTCTGACGAGATAACGACAAAATTCGATCAGTTCGATAATATCCAGCTTGAGCTGATGGTGAACATGATAACTGAACTGATTGAGAAGTCGAGGAGACGAACAATAGTATTCTTTCCATCGTACCAATTGATGGACAGGGTTTTCTCTTATTCCTTCCCGTTCGAAGTGATCAAGGAAGAAAGGGCAGCGCCACAGAACAGGATCATGGAAACTGTTGACTCTTTCAGGGAAGGGAAAGGGGTTCTTTTTGCGGTTTCTGGGGGTAGAATATCTGAGGGGATGAATTTTCCTGGCGGAGAACTGGAAATGGTAATAGTTGCAGGCATTCCATACCCCAGGCCAGATGCCAGGAACAAGGCCCTGATGGACTTTTATCAGCGGTACTACGGAAATGGCTGGGAGTATGCAGTCACATTTCCTGCGCTCATTAAACTGCGACAGGAGATAGGCAGGCTGATCAGGAACGAAAATGATGTTGGTGCAGCGGTGATTCTGGATAAAAGAGCTTCAAATTTCAGGAAATACATACCTGAATTAAAGATGAGCAGGAATCCTGTCGGTGATGTGATAGCGTTCTTTGAAAGCAAGAAAGAAGGCAGGGCCATTACCAAATTATAAGAAAAAGATAGATATCACTTGTTAAAAGATGACATCCTATTTTCGCTTGCTTTATGATTCAGTCAGGAAGCAGATTATTTCTGGCGAAATAAGAAAATGGATGATCATGGGTGTTTTCATAGGGGTAATCGCAGGACTTGGAGCGATAGCAATTTACTATTCCATAGAACTGGCATCAAAATATATCCTTACCGGCATCACAGGTTTTGCACCTCCAAGATCTTATTTTTCCGGGGGTCAACCTGATTATCCTCTTCCATCATACTTTGTGATGCCCACACTTAAACTGTTGCTTATACCTGTTTCAACAACACTTGGAGGCCTTGCCTCAGGGTTCATAGTCTACAGGTTTGCGCCAGAGGCAGAGGGTCATGGTACAGACGCTGCCATAGATGCTTTCCATAACAAAGATGGAAAGATTAGGCGGCGCATTCCTCTTGTGAAGCTTGCCGCATCGGCACTGACAATAGGATCTGGTGGAAGCGCCGGAAGAGAGGGACCCACAGCGCAGATAGCGGCCGGCTTCGGATCTGCCGTCGCTGATTTCTTCAGGATGAACGACAAGGACAGAAGAATAGCCATGGCTACCGGAATAGGTGCAGGTATCGGAAGCGTATTCATGGCTCCTCTTGGTGGTGCTTTACTGAGTTCAGAAATCCTGTATAAGCGGGATTTCGAGGTAGATGCACTCATACCCTCAATTATTGCGTCAGTGGTTGGATACTCGATCTTCGGATATCTCTTCGATTACAAGCCTATATTTTCAATTCCTGCAGGTGATATCATAGGATTTTATCATCCTACCTCACTGCTACTGTACCTAGTGCTTGGTATTGCATCAGGCTTGGTCGGAATGGGCTATGTCAAGATGTTCTACGGCATTCAGGCAATATTCAGCAAGCTTAAGCCTGTCTCCAGGTACTTCAGGCCGGCAATTGGAGGATTCGCGGTTGGAATCATCGCTATGTTCTTCCCTGAAGTGATGGGGCTTGGATATGGTTGGATTCAGCAGGAATTCTATTATGCGCTGTATTTTCCGCTAATACTTCTCGTGATACTTGTGGTGGTGAAGATGCTTGCGACAGCGCTTACCATCGGGTCAGGAGGATCGGGAGGTGTGTTTGCCCCTGGGCTTGTGATAGGTGCATTCCTCGGGGGTGTTCTTGCCATCTTATTCCAGCCATTCTTCCCATTCCTCAGCAACCAGGACATAATTGTTGTAACAATGATAGCCTTCTTTGGAGGGATCTCAAACGCGCCTTTATCTGTCATAATAATGGGAACAGAGATGACCCAGAGCTATGCTCTCTTCATCCCCCTGATGCTGGCAACAGTCACTGCATATTTCGTCAAGGGAAGCAATGGAATATACAGAAAACAGGTCACCAACAGATCAGAGTCTAAAGCACATGCCTACGAATACGAAAAACCCATCATGGATCAGGTTAAGGTATACGAGGCCATGAAGAAAGACTACCTTTTTGTCACTCCAGAAACTCCACTGAAGGATGCGGTTTCAAAAATCAGGGAGAGCAGGACCAAGGGAATTGTTGTGGAGAAGGACAGGAAATTTGTCGGATATTTATCACTGGAGAACCTGAACGAGGAACTTGTCCAGAAGAATCCAAGTGTGTCAGAGGTGATGAGCCAGATCGAGGATATTACAATAGGCATGAACGACAACATTCACCTTGGACTGGATAAACTTACCAAATCCACAGCCGGGAAACTCGTGGTGCTTGACGAGAACAGCAACGTAGTAGGGACACTGGGTTTTTCAGAAATTGCAGATGCATACAACAGAGAAATAAGGCGTATTAAGGCACTTGCTGTTAAAAGCAGCTAGTCTCGCTGATTATGGGGAGCTCGAATGCATTCTTCAATTTCCAGATCAGAAGCGAGGTCTCAACACGATCATAAAACATTGTCTCATTGTCATTGGAATTTACAAAGGAGCCAGCCGGTTTTTGCCAGTCGCATATGAAAGGATTGTAGATAAGTATTTAGTCAGTGATTGCAATAAACCGAATGGAAATCCATGATCATCAATGCCCCCCCATCAGGAATTATGAGAAATTTTGAACCTGGTGATCTGGATGCCATCACCAGGATTGCGAATGATTCCATGACAGAATTCTATACTTCAGACATAATTTATGAAATATATCTTTCATGGCCTTCTGGAATAAAGGTTTACCAGTCCTCGGATAAGATTCTGGGATTCATCGCAGGATCCAGGTATACCAGGACGGAAGCCAGGATACTGTTATTAGCTGTCAGGGAAGGTTACAGAAAGATGGGCATTGGCGCTCTTCTGATGGATGGATTCATGAATCAATGCAGGCAGGAAAATTTTCTTAGTGTTAGGCTGGAAGTCAGGACAGATAATTACGAAGCTATCAGGTTCTACAGAAAATACAACTTTTCCGTAACACACACGCTTCCCAGCTATTACAGTGATTTTTCAGACGCCCTCCTGATGTGGCGGATGCTCTGATTTTGTAGGTATGTCTTGTATATGCTGCTGAATTTACACTCGTCATGGTATCTTTAGCGGGGTTGGAGAGGTTTTCTTTTTATAGTGCAGATACATTTTTGAGAAATGATATGCACTGCACTGAACGCCGATGAAACAATTGCTCCGTTTTCATCAGGGAAATATCTTATAGTCTATGACGAAGTCAAGAAAGAGGTTGCAGTTTCGGTCAGAAACCCTGCGATTACGAAGAAGAATAGGAGATTCAGGTTTGCCAAGGAATGCATGAATTTGAATGCAAACATAGTAATTGTGCCCAGGGGATCACTCTCCTATTCAGCATACAGATCCCTTCGGAAAGGTAAGGTCAAGATACTCATCTCATCAGTCGGCGAAAAATTCCCTGATTGCAGGACATCCGATCCCTCCATAGGAGAGGTACTTCGATCTTCTCTTAGCGCCTTTAAAGAAAAAATAACCAGGAAACAGGTGCAAACAAAGTAGTGAGGCCGGAATTTTTATGGCAGGAGAAATAAGGATCAAATATCTAGTATTCATGGAAAGTGCATGTAAAAAGGTTGTTCTCATGCAAAACCTTCTGGGTTTTCGCCTGAAGGCATTAAAAAATCCTAATCCTTCTATGTGAGGACAGTGATCTGAGTCCAGCAGCTTCCATATCACGGTTTCCGATCATTCTCCCGTAAACGAAAGCATAATAGCCTGAAATCTGTGAATAGAACATCACCCTCTGGAGGAAACCTTTGTCAGTCAGATTCATATAAGCCGATAGGACCCTGCGAAAAAAATTATCATGGAAATATTCAAGCACACCAGCAAGATCGAACGCAGGATCAGCAATGAGTGAGTCTTCCCAGTCAATGATTCCAGTGATCCTGGAACTGTAGCGATCATAAAGGACATTGCCCTGGCCGATATCACCATGAATGAGGACAGGATCCGGCATAGTGTCCAGTCCAGAGAAGAAATCATGGAATCCAGACTCCAGCCTCGCAACACTCAGCGCATCAAGCAGCGGAAATATATTTTGATCAAAATCTTTGAGAATCTCTGAATAGCGCCTTTCCGTGACTTTTCTGTCCATTCTTCTTACCTTCAGATTATCAAGCCTGTCCATGTCAAGTGAATGAAGCACCTTCAGAAAGTTGGAAAGATCGACTGCAAGTGATTCCTGGTTTGTGAATTTTAATGATCCGTATCTAAGTGCTTTCCCAGGGATAACAGGATAGTGTGAGAATCTGATATAATGATTACCTGTCCTGAGATTCTCAAACTTAGCGTCCGGTACCCTGACAGGAAGATATTCCGATATCCTGTTGAGCAAGGAAGCCTCGTTATGCAATTTCTCCCAGTCGCCCTGAAATCTTGGAAACCTGAATATTGTCCTTTCTTCTGCAAGAAGTACATAATTGTCCCACCCCTCTTTTATGAATCTCAGGCTCCTGAATTTCGTTCCTGGAAGGACGGAATTTATCGCGGGAAGAAAACGTCTCTTTATCTGTGATGCATTATCATTCAAATGCATTCACCCGACTTTTCACCCTCAATTGTACAGGAAACATGATTATCCGGCCATGAAGCTAATTTCTGCTGACAACTGTGACAATGTCCTCATCCAGCAACTCGTAATCAAGCCCAACTCTGAGTTCCCTGAATTTCCTGTTTGGCCCTGATACTATGGCATACCTGAACGAAGAGATCATCTCCCTGCTGATCTTCCTCGCCACGTCTCTGACCGTCGAACCTGTGGACAGTACCAACGGCCTATCCCTGTCCACTTCACCGGACTTCTCACGCAGGTAAATCCTCATCAGATCCAGCGAGACAAATATCTGCTCCTTCAGATCTGATATACCGGCACCAGTCTGGGCCGAAACCTTCAAAACCTTGAAATCTGAAATCTGTGCATCCGTCTGCAGTAAAAAATCCGGATCAAGGTCAATCTTGTTAACAACCAGAAGAGCGGGGATATAAACAGTTCCGGAACGGAGATACTCAATCAGATCGTCCTGGGTTATGCTCTGCCTGATGTATACCTCAGCATTCGCTATCTTGAACTCCTTCAGTATATCCCTGACAACCTCATGATCTATATTCATTCCTCTTGGTGAATATATCTTAATGCCGCCACTGCCCCTTTTCTTCAAGGAAATGTTCTTCCTCGTCCTGTTCAGGACTATTCCAACCCTGTACAGTTCGGTAATTATCTTTGAAAGCCCGGAAGTCCTAATGTCTGTTATCACAAGGATAAGGTCGGAGTTCCTGGCAACGCTCAGTATCTCCCTGCCTCGTCCTGCTCCTGAAGATGCGTTCTCTATTATCCCGGGAAGATCAACTACCTGTATCTGTGCGCCTTTGTACTCCATCGTACCGGGAACAGGTTTCAGCGTTGTGAAGGAAAAATTGGCAACTTCGCTGTTTGCATCCGTGAGAACGTTGAGCAAGCTGCTCTTCCCCACATTTGGAAAGCCTATCAGGGAAACGGTAGCATCCCCTGTCTTGGGAATGGAAAAACCCTCTCCACCGCCTTTCCTCTGGGATTCAAGGTCCATCTGCAGCTTGGAAAGCTTGGCCTTCAGCTTCCCAACATGGTGTTCTGTTGCCTTGTTGTACTGAGTTTTCTTCAGCTCTTCCTCTATATCCTTGATCTTCTCTTCAGTACCGCCCATCGTTTGACCTCATGAATTATTTTATCCTGATTTCATAGCAATATATAGACTCAAAATCAAAAGTCTCTTTTCCGATCTCAATAAACATCAGGTTATTGAATTCATTCATCAGACCCTTAATATCAGTCAGGTCGGATAGTATAATGAAAGCTTCCCCATGTATGTGAAGAAACTGGGGAAGCATAGCGAGAAATCTCCTCGTGACCTGGAATCCATCATCGCCACCGCTCCACTGCTCTGATCCGGTTCCCTCATCACTGACCGGCAGGTAAGGCGGGTTGAATATTACAGTGTCGTAAATCCCTTTTACATTACTAAACAGATCGCTTTGCAGGACAGTGATGAAAACCCCATTACTTCTTGCATTTTTCGCAGTGCATTCCACTGCAAGGGGATTGATGTCCACCGCTGTAACGTTGCTGCCGGAGATCGCACAAAGGATGGAAACAATTCCAGTTCCACTGCCTATTTCAATGCATCTTTTTCCACACCGGACAGAACGGGCCAGCAGCAAAGAATCGTCTTCAGGCTGATAAACATCCTTACAGTTCTCTATTTCTATGTCATGAATGCCAATTCTTATGAACAACAGATGCAGGAAAAGTGATGAATTATATAACCATGTACATCAGCATTATGAGTCTGTAAATTCATGCCATTCAAATTTTGATCCTACATATCAATTTATTTAAAATTATAAAAAAACATTTTAATGGGACAAAAGCTTTCACACATTCAGGTAAACTTTATTGGCAACTAACATCATCATAGCGGAGAAAGCGGATGCGGCAAGAAGAATTTCATATTATCTCTCCGATGGCAAGTCGAAAACAAAGAAAGGGAAGGGGCTAAATTACATAGAGTTTGAGAACGATAATGAAAAGAGTATAGTCATTCCTCTAAGCGGTCACATAGTTGAGCTTGATTTTCCTGAAACCCTTAAAAAGTGGAATGAGACAGATCTCGAAACCCTTATTGACGCTAGGCAGGTGAGGAACGTAAAGAACAGGAGCGCTTTTTCGACGCTTCAGGAATTCGGGAAGCAGGCTGACAGGATCATCATTGCCACAGACTATGATCGCGAGGGAGAACTTATCGGCGTTGAAGCCCTTGACATAATATTCGGCGGAGCTTCAGGAACTAGGAAAGACGGATCAATACTGAGGGCAAAATTCAGCGCACTGACTGGAGAGGAGATAAACGCCGCATTCAAGGATCCCATCAAGGTTGACTATTTCCTGGCGGATGCGGCAGGTGCACGAGAGGAGATAGATCTTCTCTGGGGAGCAGTGCTGACCAGATTCTTCTCCCTGGCAACAAACCGCCTGGGAAAGAATTTCATATCGCTGGGCAGGGTCCAGACACCAACGCTTGCTCTCATAGTCAAGAGAGAAATAGAGATCAGGAATTTTGTACCAGAACCATTCTGGAAACTTGAAGCGATTTTCCACAAAGATATAGACTTCAATGGAGAATATGCAGGTGGAACGTTCACCGACAAATCCAGGGCAGAGGCGGTGCTTAAAAAGGCAAGCCTGAAGGAGGCGGAGGTAAGGGAGTACAGAGTGGAAGACGAGAGGATTTACAAGCCTTCACCGTTCAATACAACGGAATTCCTCAGGGAAGCCTCGAGGATAGGCGTCCTGCCTTCCAGGGCAATGAAGATTGCAGAATCGCTCTACATGCGCGGGCTCATAAGCTACCCAAGGACGGATAACACAGTATACCAAAAATCAATATCACTCAAGGGCGTGCTTCTGAAGCTCAAGAACTCCAAATATTCCACTGAAGCGGAAAAGGTGCTGTCACAGGATAGGATCATCCCATCACGCGGAAGGCAGGAGGCCACTGATCATCCACCAATATATCCCGTATCTGCGCCGAAATCCGGCGAACTGAAGGGGGAATTCGAGAAGATATATGAACTGGTGGTCAGGAGGTTTCTTGCAACACTTTACAAGGAAGGGGTGAAGGAGACAAGAACTGCAATGCTTGACGTGAACGGGGTTGAATTCATATCAAAGGGATCGAAGATAAAGGAAAAAGGATGGCTCGAACTTTATCCATACAGGACAGTAAAGGAGGTTGAACTTCCGTCAATGGCAGTCGGAGAAAAAGTCCAGGTAAAGGACATAAGCCTGAACGAAAACATGACCAAGCCGCCTCCAAGGTACGATATCGCCTCGCTGATCAAGACAATGGAGGAACTCATGCTGGGCACAAAGAGCACCAGGCATGACATAATCGAGAAACTGCAGAGCAGGGGATTCATTGAAGGCAATCCTGTAAGGCCCACTCCGCTAGGCATGGGACTCATTGAATCAGTGATCAAGATAAATTCAAGAATATCAGACCCGGATATGACAGCCACGCTGGAAAAAGACATGGACAGGATAGCAAACAGAACCATAACCAAGCAGGAAGTGATCGAAGAATCAAGGAATATGCTCAGGAGTACCCTGAAAGAGTTCAGGGAAAAACAGGAGGTTATAAAGGAAACAATCAGGAGAAATCTTTCCCAGGGAGAGGTTATCGGTGACTGTCCCATAGACTCCGGAAAGATTTCCCTCATAAAGAACAAGGACCTCGTAAAGATAAAATGCTCAACAGAGAACTGCAGGATCGACTTCATCCTGAAAGCGAACGGCAAGATAGAGCTTGCCGGCAAGACCTGTCCTGAATGCGGGCTTCCATTGATAAAGATAATCAGGAGAGGCCAGTCGCCTGAGATCAAATGTATAGATCCTAAATGCAAGTATAACCAGGACAAGGACACAATGGGAAAGTGCCCGGCAGATGGTGGCGATCTTGTTATAAGACAGTCGAAATACGGAAAGCGGTTCCTGGGATGCTCCAATTACCCAGCCTGCACAGTAACATATCCCCTGCCCCAGATGGGTCATGTTGTGTACACAGGCGAAACCTGTAAATTCTGCAATTCACCTATACTTGCCATAACAAGGAACAAGTCCAGATGGGTTTTCTGCCCTAAAATGGACTGTGAATTCAACAAGAAGAAGAGTGGTAAAAGTGAAAAGGCAGTATCCTGAACTGTGGACTTTCGTCATCCTGGCATTTACCTCAATATTTGCCCTGTTCCTGGCTCAGGATTTTTTTGTGGCAAGCGGGGAAACACAGACATCCTCATCCTCTGGAAACATCATACTCATACTGTTCTTCATCACAATGACCCTCGTTTTTACAGGGGTCATACTTTTCCTTGCAAAAAGAAAGGGGGTCAGGGCAGTCAGGATCCTGTTTATAGTTCTCTCAATATATGTGATATTCTGGATATCCATCCCGATCTCGGATCTGATAGTCTCAGTGCAGCCCATCAGCTATGCTGCCGCGGTAGACGAATTTTACGTGCTCTGGATCGCAATTCCCGCCATACTTGGATACATGCTGATATTCAGGAACGAATGGTACATTACGGACATTGTAGGATTCATGCTTTCAGCAGGCCTTGCTGCTGCCTGGGGATCGCTCATAAACGTATGGTACACCATAGTACTTCTTGCAGCATTTGCAGTATATGATTACATCTCTGTCTACAAGACCAAACACATGGTTAGCCTTGCGAAGACTGCGTTTGCAACGGACATACCAATGCTTTTCGTCATACCGTCTTCACCAGGTTTTTCCATGAAGGACATTGCGTTTGATGACGAGGGCAGGAAAGGCGACATGGGTGCACTGATGCTTGGGTTCGGCGACATTGCCATGCCCTGCATACTTATTATATCATCAACGATATCATTTGGTTTCCGCTTTCCATTCTTCATCCTGCCGCTGATTGGAGCCGCGGCCGGACTCCTCGTCCTGTTTCTGACAGCCAAGAGACCGGCCCCGGGATTGCCTTATATCAATACGGGGGTAATTGGAGGATTCCTTCTGGCATTTGCACTATTCAGGTAGATCAATCAGGCACAATGGATGAGGCTCTCTGGAGTTCAGATACCTCACCATCAGTCAGCCTCCAGTCTGCCGCACCCATATTTTCCATAAGTTGATCTGTCGACTTTATCCCAGGTATTACGAACGACTCCTGGCAGATGAGGTAATTCAGTGCAACCTGCGAAGGTGTTTTGGATCTTGAAACTGCTATTTCCCTTATCTTTTCAATAAGGGGCATCAGCTTCTCCACATTCTCCTTGCTGAAAAGGGAATCCCTCTGCCTTATCTCGTCTCTCGGCAGGTTTCCCGGACTGTATTTCCCGGATAAGAGCCCCTTTGCGATAGGACTCCAGGCAATCATACTGATTGATTTATTGCGCATGAAGGGAACAAGATCAGTTTCAACCTCCCTCTGAATCAGGTTATACCTCATCTGGTTGGAAACCAGATCATGCTTGGAGAGAGCTTCCAGAACCTCCTGAAGTTTCGCAAGCGGATAATTGCATACTCCAATGTATCTGACCTTGCCAGAATCCACCAGTTTCTCCATTGCAGATATCGTTTCCTTTATGGGAACAGAAGAGTCAGGCCAGTGAAGCTGGTACAGATCAATGTAGCTCGTGTTGAGCCTCCTGAGGCTCCGATCACAGGAATTGATGACATCATCCTTCCTGAAATGAGGCGGAGCAACCTTTGTCGCGATTATTATATCCTCTCTTCTGTACCCCTCCAGAGCCCTGGAGATGACCTCCTCAGAGTGTCCGCTGCCATATATCTCTGCAGTATCAATGTAATTGACGCCGTTTTCAAAGCCATATTTCATTGCTTTAATAACATCGTTATCAGTGAAATCAGTGCCCCAACCCCTCCCTCCGGCCTGCCATGCACCAAAACCGACAACTGATACCCTGAGGTCGCTTTTTCCTATGTTCTTGTATTCCATAAATTCCTATCAGACCATAATTTATTATATATTTTATTTCACAATGAATTATTTAAGATACAATCCATATTATATTGCAATTTTTTATAAAACAAAAGCACAGTTATCGCAATATAGATGAATTGCGAAAATTTATTGTTATTCAGGATACTCGATTGAATACCCACAGGTAGCGGGAAATTCAGGCCTGATGAAGGTACCGATGAAGCAGGGATATTCCATGATCCAGGATGGAAAGAATCTCACCCGGAGAAAATAACCTGCTCATCCAAGATATGCAGGTCCTGGTACAGTGATGATAAGAAGCGGCCTAGTGGAGGAACACCCTCTTGCCAGTGAAGTACATAGGGATTCCATACCTGTTTGAAGCATCAAGAACCTCCTTGTCACGAATGGAACCACCAGGTTGTATGATTGCAGATATGCCACTATTTGCAGCCAGTTCCACATTATCGCTGAAAGGAAGGAAACCGTCTGAGGCCATAACCGATCCTTTTGCCTTATCTCCTGCTCTTGCTACTGCAATGCGGAGAGCCTCAATTCTTGAGGTCTGTCCTGCACCTATCCCTGTGGTGGTGCGGTTCTTTGCGAGCACAATTGCATTGCTTCTGCAATGGGCAGATACCTTCCAGGCAAACTCAAGATCTTCAATATCCTTCTTTTCTGACATCACCGTTGTCTTTAAGTCCAGGTTCTGGAACCCAGAATTTAACTGAGACTGGGAAAGCATGCCTCCAATAACGCTACGGTACCGCAAATCAGAATCCCTCTGCATCGCTACTTTTAGTATCCTGAGATTCTTTTTCTTTTTTAGCGTGTCCAGAGCTTCCGCAGAGAAAGACGGTGCAACCACAGCCTCGACAAAGTATCTGCTGATCTCAATTGCAGTTTCTGCATCCACCTCACGGTTTAATGCTATAACAGATCCGTAGGCAGATTCACTATCTGCATTGAACGCATTCTGGAAAGCAAGTTTCAATGAATCGCTGGAGCAGACTCCGCATGGTGTATTATGCTTCACTATCACTGCTGTGGGTTCCGAGAAATCTAGAACAGTCTCCAGTGCGGAACTGGCATCAAGTATGTTATTGTAGGACAGTTCTTTTCCGTTCAGTTTCTCGGACCCAGGAATGCCAAAGGAGCTCCCGTCGCTATAAAGACTTCCGGTCTGATCCGGGTTTTCACCATACCTGAGCTTTACTCCATCACTGTAGTGCAGAAAAAGGTGTTCAGGCGCAGAGGCACCGATCTTACTATGCAATTCCCTGTAGATTGTCATATCATAAATCGAAACATAGGCAAATGCTTTCAGTGCAAGGACTTTGCGTGTTTCTAGATCAATGCTGCCGCTCCCTGCTATCTGATCTGCGACAATGCCATAATCACCCTGATCTACGACCACAGCAACATTCGAGAAATTTTTGGCTGCCGCCCTGATCAGCGAAACGCCGCCAACATCAATGTTTTCTATCATCTCGTCAAGATCCCCTTTGACCGCAGCCTCCTTGAATGGATACAGATTCGATATCACAAGATCAAATTCCTTATAACCGAACATCTGCAGCTCATCGTTTGATGATGCATCTCTCCTGGAAAGAATTCCTGCATAGAGGGCGGGATGAAGTGTCTTTACCCTTCCACCAAGCAGCGAGTCAAAGCCAGTAAGGGTGGAAACCTTTTCGCACTTCACGT
>JBBYJL010000001.1:0-64385 GCA_043196285.1 Thermoplasmataceae archaeon
CACTCCGAGAATCTCCTGGAATATCCTCATGTAAGATTCAAGGGATCGGAAAGAAGCATTGAAAACTGCTCTTATTCTGGCAAGGATCTCAATGATCCTGTCCGGGATCATGAATGGTCTTCCATTCTTTCCTCTGTTTTGAATCCTCAGATCATGCCTGTAATTCTCAATATCCTTGAGATCAAGGATATCCTTCATGCGTCTGACAAGCGATTCGTTGTAGAGGGACCATATCCTTTTATTATCCTTCTTTCCATGAACAACTGGGTTGTTGTTCTGCACAAACAACACCCATCTTATTTTCAAGAAGAATTATTGCATGGGTTATGCAACACAGTTATTATTCAGTGAAGCTTTTAATTCAGAGTAGTTATTTCTACCGCTTTCCCATATTTATCTCCGAATGCTTTTACGATGGATCTTAATTTTTTAAAGAATCAAATTGAAATGTAAGACCAAAGAAAAATTCGATTTTTCAACGACAAAAGGAGAGCCTTGTAGAAAGAAATGTGGGCCGATTGATGAAAAGTCTAAATACGGATAACCGTATATACGGTTACATGGTTAAAACAAAAATAACTGTTTCCGTGGAGAAACAAGTAGTGGACAATGCGAAACTGGCTTTATTGAAGAAAAGGAAAACGCTTAGCGCCTACATTGAAAATTCACTTCGCTCCCTCTCCACATCTGAGGTCCTAAATGACATATGCAAGGAACTTAACCTCGATTGTGGATATATTAGCGGAGAGGATGTAGAGAGAGAAAGACCTGATCTCACGGGCAAAGCCCACTCAGAGACTATCGTCAGGGAAATGCGAAATGAAAGAGTCTCGCGTTTATCTTGATACCAGCATACTTACCAAGAGATACGTTAAGGAAGATAACAGCGATATAGCTGACAACTACTTTCATCAGGCTCAACATGGGGAGACGGTTATTTCCCTGTCCGAGATCAACATTGGCGAGGCAGCAGTTGTTTTTGATAAGTATTCCAGAAAAATGGGTATTGACGCGAGGGCCAGGCTCCAAGCAATGCTGACTGAATTGAGAGGTCTTGAAAGATCCTCCTCGGTTGAAATATATCCTGTAAGCAGCCATATAATCCAAAATGCGATTAAGATAGTTCTTGAACAACACATATACATCGTTGATGCAATTCAATTGGAAACCTTTATTGATTCCGGGAGCACTATATTCTGTTCTGCTGACAAAGAACTTAATGCAACAGCCAGGAAACTTGGCATAGAAACAACTCTGTGATGACTGCATTATCCATTCTGTTTATTTTCTGCCAGTATTATTCTCATAACCATGCAGCCAAAGTATCGAAAATTGCTTCTGGAAGAGGATATGCGCATCTGGTTCGAGAACCTCAATACAAAATCAATGTTGACGGCAACGGTGGCATTGAGAAATCTTGGTCGTTACTTTTTACAAACTCCCATTGTGAAGTTCCATTTCTAAAAATAGGAGAATAGAATCACTCCATTCCAGTTTGGATAAAGGGGGAGAGGGGTGTATTTCCTATGGAACTATTTTTGGTTTGGTAACCACCACTGGCTCCTTCTTTGATCGTATCTCTATTGATAGTTCAGTCCCTGGAGTTGAATAATTCTTTGGCACAAATCCTAGAGCTATACCTTTCTTAAGAACAGGTGAATAGCCTCCGCTCGAAATCTTGAATATTTCCTTATCCCTGTCAAACACACTGTTGCCTGATCTCGGTATTCCGGATCCTTTCATTTTCAATCCTCTGAAGATGTCTACCTGTTTTTTTCTCTTTTCTTCAAGCTCCTTCTTTCCAATATATTCTTTATTATTTGTAACTATGAATGATATTGAACCTTCATAAGGCGTTCTATCCTCATTAAAATCTGTTCCTGATAAAAGGAATCCTTTCTCCATCCTCAGAGAATCTCTTGCTCCCAGTCCACATGGAAGTCCACCTATCTTTTCCAGGTACTTGATGAGATCTTTCCAAATCTTTACAGCATTTTCAACGGGTATTATGAACTCCACGCCAATCTCACCAGTATAACCTGTTGATGATAATATCCCCTGCTTTGTATTGGTAAGAGAGTTTTTGTTATCTATATCAAAATATGAGAAATTGAATGAATCTGGCCTTTTAAGGTTCATATTTCTCAGAATCTGATCTGTCTGTGGTCCCTGTAGTGCTATACATGCAATTTCATCAGAATGATCTGTTATCTCACACTCAAATGATTTTTTATTCTTTATCATCCAGTTATATATTTTATCCTTTGTTGCAGCGTTTGGTACAAGAAAATATTCATTATCTTTAATTTTATATACTATTGTATCATCAATCATATATCCATTTTCATTGAGAAAAGCTGAATAGACAGCAGTCCCATTCTTCATGGAATGTACATCTGTTGGAAGCATGCTTGAAAGATAATTTTCCGAATCAGATCCTTTGACAGTTATGTCACCCATATGTGATACATCAAATATTCCTGCCCTTTCCCTGACACTCATATGCTCCTTTATTATTGAAGTATATTCCAGAGGCATGTCCCAGCCATGAAAGTCTATTATTTTTGCACCCAGCTCAACATGTTCACTATACAGCACAGTTCTGCTCATATTCTATTCACCATATACCATTCTCTTTTTGGAGTGGAAATGTACCCCCGTCTCCCTATCATATCTAGAAAGTAGTCATGAATTCTGGAATCTCCTGTAAGCTCCGGATGAAATGTCAAACCGAGGACATTATTATCCCTAATCATTATCGGCTGTCCGTTGTGTTTAGCAAGCACATCTACTGTCGGACCCACACTATCAATCACTGGAGCTCTAATGAATACAGCCTCAAAATTCCCTATTCCTTCAATATTAACGTTTTCTACAAAAGAGTCACCCTGTCTTCCGTATCCGTTTCTCCTTATCTTTGCATCAATAAGGTTCATAGACTTCAGCCTTTCTGCAGGATTGTCCCTTGCGATAATTATGAGGCCTGCACACGTTCCCATCACAGGCATGCCATTCCTTACTCTGTTGATTATGACATCAAAGAGGTCTGCTTCCTTGAGAAGCCTGTAAATTGTAGTACTCTCGCCACCTGGAATGATAAGGCCGGAGATATTGAGAAGGCCCTTCCTGTTCCTTAGAGGAACCACATCAATGTCGCGCTTGTATTGCGCCGACATCCTCTCAAGGATAGCCGCGTGTTCAGCGACATCTCCCTGATATCCTACAATTCCAATTCTCACAAATCAATATACCAAAAATAAAGATAAGACTTGTCATATGTAGTAAAAGGGTGGTTCATTGGAAAATGATCACAGGTACTACAGCCGGGAGTCCCACGTTAAGGGGGTCTCGGGCGATTATGAAGGCGCTCTCAGATCAATAGAGACTGCAATTCAGCTGAATCCAGAATTGATGAGTTACAGGTACGAGAAGATCAAGCTTCTTGAAAAAATGGATAGATATGATGAAATCGTAAGAGAATGTGATTCTGTGATACAGAATCTGCCGAAGGACATTGAGTTCAGGATGATAAAATTCGAAGCCCTGAAAAAGATGGAAATGTACAACGAGGCCTTGGGGGTGCTGGACGAGATCACTGGAATTGATCCATATGACCCACAGTATTCCTGGACCAGGGCAAGGTTCCTTGGTGAATTTGAACAGCGGCAGGAAGCCCTGATAGAACTGAACAGGCTGATTTCAC
This sequence comes from Thermoplasmataceae archaeon, assembly GCA_043196285.1. Lineage (GTDB taxonomy): Archaea > Thermoplasmatota > Thermoplasmata > Thermoplasmatales > Thermoplasmataceae > JAKAFX01. The sequence continues at coordinate 3,704 of JBBYJL010000001.1, forward strand.
TTGATCCGGAAAACCCTGAATACAGGGTCGGCAGGGCCGAGCTCCTCATTGAGATGGACGAACTTGATAGAGCACTTGCTGATTATGATGAGGCAATCCGGCTCTCTGAGAATAACATTCAGGTCATGTTCCAGAAGGCACTTCTGCTTGAGCAGATGGATATGCCAGAAGATGCCGGAAGAATCTATGAGCGGATCATTCAAGCAAGACCACATGAAATTCCTTCTTATCAGGCATATGCTGACCATCTTGAGGCAAGGAAGAATTACCATAAGGCGGTCGAGATGTACAATATGATGATCGATCTTGATCCTGTAAAATCTGATCTATACCTTGAGAGAGGATCTCTGCTGGAAGAACTTGGAATGATAGAGGAAGCCATTCGGGATTATTCCATATATCTGCAGGGCAATAGGCACAACAGGTCGATTGCTGACAGAATTGAGAGACTCAAAAAACTGAAGACTTAATTTTCACCTGTATCCACTGATTATTGCGGAACCAGATGGAGGAATGGTGATCACATTCCATTCCATCTTTATTGGAAATCTTGGTAGATGATCTTTCTCAGAATCTATTAATATTTCTCTGTAAATCCACGAACTGGGGGTTTTGAACTCAACAGGAACTTTACTGGGGTTGAAGAGAAGAAGAAGATCATGCGCACTATTTTCAGGGGGCACATTTTTTTGGTCGTCTGGTGCAGTGAATGGTAGTAGGACCGCGAAAGCTGACGTCCTGTGTGAGATCCAGTCTTCCAGGGACAATTCATTACCGTCTGGTCTGAGCCATATTACGTCCTTTATTCCATACTGATCATCAATAGTTCCTTGGAAAAAGTCCTTGCGGCGCAGCAAATGATTCTTTTGCCTAAGGTTAAGAGCAAGCTTTGTAAAGGAGAGAAAGTTCTGAGCCCTCTGATCCAGGTCCCAGTTGTACCAGCTCACCTCATTGTCTTGGCAGTAGGCATTGTTGTTGCCTAAACTGGTCCTCATTATTTCGTCGCCACCAAGTAACATAGGGACTCCTTGTGAGGAAATTAGCGTGATGATCATACTCCTCATCCTCCGGCTTCTCATCTCCGAGATCTCAGGATCATCAGTAGGCCCTTCCACACCGAGATTATCGCTGATTTCATCGTTGTTGCCGTCCTGGTTGTTCTCGAGATTTGCCTCATTGTGTTTCATTGTATAGGAAACCAGATCATTTAGCGTGAATCCGTCATGGGATGTCACATAGTTAATGCTTGCATGTGGTGTCTTCCCCACGGGACTATAAAGATCGGGGGATCCGGAAATTCTTGTCGCAAACTCCCCGATCCCATCACCACGGTTCCAGTATTTTCTCACTGAGTCCCTGTATTTCCCGTTCCATTCAGCCCAAAGCAGTGGAAACTGTCCTATCTGGTAGCCTCCAGGCCCAAGATCCCAAGGTTCCGCGATAAGTTTGACCCTGGAAATCAGAGGGTCCTGGTGAATGATCTCAAAGAAGGAGGATAGCCTGTCGACCTCCTGTAGCTGCCTTGTCAGAGTGGCGGCAAGATCAAACCTGAAACCGTCAACATGCATCTCCTGTATCCAGTATCTCAAACTATCCATTATTAGCTGAAGAACCTGCGGATGCCTTGCGTTCATGCTGTTCCCCGTCCCGGTAAAATCCACATATCTTCTAGGATTTGACTGATCGAGGCGGTAATATGTTGTATTATCTATGCCCCTGAACGATATGGTCGGGCCCATCTCATTACCTTCGCCAGTATGGTTGTAGACGACATCCAGTATCACCTCAATGTCGTTCTCGTGCAGCTTCCTGACCATCTCCTTGAAATCCCGGATCTGGGCGCCTGGGAATTTTAGTGAACTGTACCTGCTGTCCGGGGAGAAATATCCTATGGTGTTATACCCCCAATAGTTGGAGAGATTATTGGACACAAGGTGGAATGAATCGACCTTGTGGTGAATCGGCATCAGCTCAACCGCGGTTATCCCAAGATCCTTGAGGTACGAGATCATTGTATCTGAAGCCAGTCCGGAATATGTGCCGCGCAGATCCTGTGGTACATCAGGTTTAGTGTGGGTGATTCCCTTAACGTGGGTCTCATAGATGACGGTCTCGTTCCAAGGATGTCTAGGTTGCTCGTCACCCTTCCAGTCGAAGGAGTCCGAGGCTACCACACACTTGGGCATGAATTCGGCATTATCCTTTGTGCTAAAGGAGAGATCATTGGAGGGGTGACCAAGATCGTAGGCGAATATTGTATCATTCCATATGATTGGGCCAGTGATAGCCCTCGCATAGGGATCAAGAAGGAGCTTGTTCCTGTTGAACCTAAAACCAAGATCTGGTGCATATGGGCCGTCAACCCTGTATCCGTACAGTTCCCCTTCCTTGAGGCCGCTCACAAAGGTATGCCAAACAAAATTTGTTCTCTCGGTTAGCGGTATGGTCTCTCTTGGTGTACTGTCTCCGGCTTTACCATAAATTTCCAGAGTCACAGAAGCAGCATTTTCTGAATAAATCGCAAAGTTGACGCCGTCCGGATAAACCGTGGATCCTAGGGGATAAGGCAGATTCCTGTCAGCTTTTACCATTTTTCTTTCTTATTTGCAGTAAATCCTCTATCTATCTTAAAGTTTTCAGGAGGTATTTCATAGGGATGTCTGCCCAATCCGGACGATTGTTCAGTTCATAAACAAGTTCGTAAAGCGCCTTCTCAACAATGAAGTATCCAAGAAGGGCATTGAAGGTCTCTCTTCTCCGATTGATGAAAATCCCTTTTCGGGAATATCTGAGGTATGTCTCCAGGAAATGTTCCTGCAGATCTCTGGAGAGATCCTCGGTCTCATTATCAGAAATATGGGCAACATTTGCAGTCTTAAATGAAAAGTTCACAGCGTAGTCCAACGATCGCAACATTCCCGCAACATCCTTTTCAGGAAACCACTTCTCATTTCTCTCCTGCATGGTTCTGGAGGGCTCCCCCTCGAAATCTATCACATACAAAAATTCCCCAGCCTGCAGAATCTGTCCTAGATGGTAATCGCCATGAATCCTGATCTTCAGCTCATCGTCAATATCCGTGGGAACTCCTACCCGTGAAGAGGCAAGCTGATCCGACAGTTTCGCCGCTAGTGATGAATTTCTGCTGCCGGTATGATGTGCCATTTTTGTCACTTCCAGAGCATCATTCTGAAGTTTCCGGATTCGGTCAACAACCTTGCCGTGATCAAGAGTATCAGGTGCCACCGGAATAAAATCAGGCATGTCTATGCTGGAAAGTGAAAGATGAAGATCAGCGGTCAGTTTTCCAAGTTGTTCGGCAAGAGACCTGCAGGCCATTAGTGCAGGTGCATCTCCGCCATGACTGGTGAGGTATGTTTTCAGCATCCCGGTCATCACACTCCAGCAATCCCTTGAACCCGGTATGAATTGAAACAGGGACATAAGATCCCTCCTGGAGCCTTCCTTGGACAGCGTACAGATACCAACAGGAGCAGGAGTATGTATGAAATTTTTCTTAACGAGTTGTAACGGTACAGCGTAATCAGGGTTTTGACCTTCCTTTGAATTCCTGTATATCTTCAGAATATACCTGTCATCGATGATGACAGAGGTATTGCTCTGCTCGGTATTTACCGGTCTTATCGTTCCGATTCGTTCGGGATCAAGATTCTCATTACCGACCTCCGAGGCCTGAAAAGATAATGATGTACCATGATCATTCACGATCTCAGAGTTCGCGAATCCATGCATAAGAAACCTGAGGAATCCTGGATCATTCGTCGCTTCTGTAATGCCGAAAATATGGCCCTGAGACTCAAGACCCCTCAGGGCAGCCATACCATAATCTCGATCAGTTTCTGGGACTTCACGAAAAACGGTGAAATATGTGGCTTCTCCAGAAGGTGTGAGGTCAACACGGAAAATCACGAAGTAATATCCAGTAGTTCCCGAATCCATGACTAAAAGATCAGTGACATTGATATTTCTGATAGAAAATGCCTTTGAGGCGAACCATCGTTTGCCTGACAGATATCCATACAGCCCACTTTCAATCTGTTTTGCAAGACCTGGATCTGCGGAACCGTTGATCTCAATCGTCCTCCTTGAAGTCGTTCTCTATTAGGCTAAGCCAAAAGAAGCTTCTGGGGGGCATGGTAAAGAAATATGGCAGATCCCCTATTGCCGGGAATTTTGAATCAGTGATTGCCTCAACGGGCCTGAGTCCCTTGAACCTGGAAAGATCAAGTTCAACGAAGGTGGGTCTTCTTGAAAGATTGAATATGCAGAGCATGTTCCTGCCGTCTATGGCTCTTATGTATGCAAGGATTCTCCTGTTCTTGTGCTGAAGGAACTCCACATCTCCACGCCCCAGAATGTCTGAAAACTTCGACCGGACTCTTATCATCTTCTTGACCCAGTTCAGAAGCGAGGTAGGTAGGCGGAGTTCAGATTCAACATTCACCACTTCGTAATGGTAGTTCGGATTCATTATGAGAGGGCTGTAAAGCTGTTCGGTATCTGCGGTGGAGAACCCGGCATTCCGGTCGAAGGACCATTGCATGGGGGTCCTGACGCCATTTCTGTCACCAAGGTAAATGTTATCACCCATTCCCAGCTCATCACCATAATATAATATGGGGGTTCCAGGGAGAGATAGAAGAAGCGCATGGAGAAGTTCAATGGTCGGTCGGTCATTATCTACCAGCGGTGCAAGTCTTCTTCTGATCCCAAGATTCAGACGCATCTTTGGCAACCGAGCATATTCGTTGTACATTATGTCGCGTTCCTCATCAGTTACCATCTCAAGCGTGAGCTCATCGTGATTTCTCAGGAAGATGCCCCAGTCGCATGTCGGCGGAATTGGTAGGGTCTGGTTGATTATGTTCACTATTGGTGCTGCAGATTCAGTAGCCAGCGCAATAAATATCCTTGGCATCAGGGGAAAGTTAAACGCCATGTGGAATTCATCTTCGTTTCCGAAGTAGGCCTTCGCGTCAGTTGGCCATTGATTTGCCTCGGCAAGCAGTATAGCTCCAGGGAATTCAGTATCAATGAGTCTCCTCAGTTCCTTGAAGTAGGCATGGGTTTCAGGAAGGTTTTCACATGAAGTCCCTTCTCGTTCGAAAAGATAGGGAACGGCATCACAACGGAACCCGTCGAGGCCAAGATCCAGCCAGAACCTTACAACATTCTTTATTTCTTCGCGTACCTCCGGGTTGTCATAATTTAGATCGGGTTGGTGGCTGTAGAATCTGTGCCAGTAATACTGTTTTGTTCTTGGCTCCCACGCCCAGTTTGAGATTTCCGTATCGGAAAAGATAATCCTTACTCCCTTGTATTTCGTATCGTCATCAGACCATACGAACCAGTCCCGTTTGGGATTATCCTTCCCTTTCAATGCCTCTTTGAACCAGGGACTCTGATCCGATACGTGGTTCAGGACAAGATCCGCGATAACCCTTATGTTTCTGGCATGGGCTTCCCTGATGAACGTTTTGAAATCCTCTATTGTGCCATAGTCTGGCAAGATGGAATAGAAATCAGATATGTCGTAACCATCATCCTTCAGAGGGGATTTGTAGAAAGGAAGGAGCCATATCCCGTTTATTCCCAAATCTTTCAGATAATCTAGTTTTTTTGTTATTCCAGCAAAATCCCCAATTCCGTCGCCGTTAGAATCATAGAACGATTTGACGGGGACCTCATAGAAAATAGCATCCCTGTACCAGAGCTTGCTGTTATCAAGTGGCATACTGAACCCTCCCCTTTACGGAAAATATGTGCGCGGGCCTTGTGTCAGGGGCGAGCCTCACATAGTTGCCGGATCCGTGCCATGTGTACCTTGACCCGTCAAGCAGGTCTTCGACCGTGTAATTCTCACCATCAGGAATACCAAACAAATCAAGTGGAACATACACCGTCGCCTCATGGGTTTCAAACGGATTAATGTTCACTATTATCAGCAGCATACTTGACTTGTCAGAGGAAATTCTTGCATAGGCAATTATATTTGGATTCCCTGCCTGGACAAACACAAGGCCTGACCTTTCCTGAAGGCATATGTTGAGCTGCCTGATGGAATTCAGTCTCATGATAAGTGGCTTAATGTTTCCTGGAGCATCCCAGTCCCTCTTTCTGATCTCGTATTTCTCAGAATTCAGGTACTCCTCCTTTCCATCAATTGCCTGATTTTCGCAGAGTTCAAAGCCGCTATATATTCCCCATAGAGGGGATAGGGTTGCCGCCAGGATAGCCCTGATCATGAATGCTGGCCTTCCCCCTTTCTGCAGTACGAAGGGAAGTATGTCAGGCGTATTGGTGAATAGCATTGGCCTAAAGAATGGCCTTATCTCGTCAGAATATATTTCCCTGAAATATTCTTCGATCTCGCTCTTGTAATTCCGCCAGGTGAAATAGGTGTATGACTCGCTGAAACCTATCATCGAAAGATGATACATCACCTTTGGTCTGGTGAATGCTTCGGAAAGGAACACAACATCCGGGTACATATCCTTTATAGAAGAAATCAGCCAGTTCCAAAAGTCGAACGGCTTTGTATGTGGGTTGTCGACTCTGAAAATTCTGATCCCCTTCCCTATCCAGAATAATACGATTTTTCTCAGTTCTTCCCAGAGAACTTCACGGTTCTGGCAGTCAAAATTGATCGGGTATATATCGTAATATTTCTTAGGGGGATTCTCAGCATATCTTATTGTTCCGTCAGGTCTGTGGAAGAACCATTCTGGGTGCTCTTTCACGTAGGGGTGATCTGGGGAGCACTGGTATGCGAGATCCAATGCAACCCTTATACCGTTCCTTTCACAGGATTCTATGAACTGATCAAAATCCAGCATTGTTCCCAGTGATTTCTCAATTGAATAATGTCCCCCTTCATGATTCCCTATTGCCCATGGGCTTCCAGGATCATTCTTGCCAGCCTTCGGGGATCCATTCTTCCCCCTTCTGTTAGTTGTTCCGACTGGGTGGATCGGGGGAAGGTAGATGACGTTAAATCCCATTCTCTTTATATCTGGTATTCGGGCTATACAGTCTTTGAACGTTCCGCTCTTCCTGGGATCGCTGCCCTGTGATCTCGGGAACATCTCATACCAGGATGCAAATTCTGCGTAAGCGGGATCCACGGTGATAGAGATCCATTCAGAATTGACCATGTGATCCCTTTTTTGGTATTTTAGCATGAGTTCTTTTATTATACTGCCTGATGCAAATTCTATGGCCCCATCGAGGTTCTTCGCTTTCAGGAGATCGAAAAGAGTGGAGAGATCTTTCCTCTCATCTCCGACGGTTCTCTTAAGAGTATCTTCAACGATCGAAATCCCTGCAGGAAGATCAGCAGAAACATCTTCTCCTGCATTCCTCCATGACCGGACCCTCTCAATCCAGTTGGCAAACTGATCCACCCATGCCTCTACCCTGAACTGAACAGTTCCAATCCTCTCGAGAGGCAAGGAAGCATGAAACAGGTCATTTCCGGAGCTCACCAAAGGAACATATTGCAGATCTGCTTCATCAGGAACCCTGTATTCAAGGATCCCTGTTACAATATCAGTGCCGTGAGTGTAGATAGAGCAGGAGATCTCAATATTTGATGAAACAACCCCTTTCAAACTGTACGACGTATTCACGGGCGAAGGCCTGATATTCTCAATTATCACCCTATTTTCCATTGGCTCTCTCCCTGATTAAGAATATGGCAGCAAGTGGTGGCAGAGTTATTTCAATGGAATTTTCGAACCCATGCATTCCTGCGGGCACAGAGTTAAATTCTCCTAAGTTTCCCACACCGCTTCCACCATACAGTGTTGAATCGGAATTAAATATTTCCTTATACACACCTTTTCCTGGCACTCCTACAGAGTAATTATGCCTGACTATCGGAGTCAAGTTGAATATGCAGATCACAGGTTCCTTATCAAGGTCAGAGAAGCGCATAAAAGAAAGAACACTCTGAGCACTGTCATTGAAATCTATCCACCTGAATCCACGGTAGTCTGAATCAAGACGGTGGAACTGATTGTATTTCCTATAGATTGAGTTAAGATCCTTAACCAATCCCATCAACCTGGAATTCATGTCCCTATCAAGCAGTTCCCACTGGAGACCCTCGCTTTCTTTCCACTCTCTTGTGACAGCAAATTCATCCCCCATGAACAGAAGTTTCTTTCCTGGACTCGAGAACATGAATGAATATGCTGAACGAAGATTTGCAAACTTCTGCCACTCATCCCCGGGCATCTTGTTGTACATGGAACCCTTAAGGTGCACAACCTCATCGTGTGAATATGGCAGGATAAACTTCTCACTGAATGCATACCAGAGTGTAAATGTGAGCATATCCTGATGGTATTTCCTGTATATTGGATCAATGGAAAAATATTCCAGGGTGTCATGCATCCAACCCATGTTCCACTTGAAGTCAAATCCCAGCCCGCCCAACTCTGACGGTGACGTCACCTTAGGCCAGGCCGTGGACTCTTCCGCCACCGTGATCACTCCGGAATAGTAGTCATGTATCTTCCTGTTCAGTGTTCTAAGGAAATCAATGGCCTCGAGGTTCTCCCTGCCGCCGTATTTATTTGGGATCCACTCTCCTTCCTTCCTCGAGTAGTCAAGATACAGCATGGAGGAGACAGCGTCAATCCTGATTCCGTCAACATGGTACTTCTCCAGCCAGAATATGGCATTTGACAAAAGGAAATTCTTCACCTCGAAACGACCATAGTTGAATATCCTCGTCCCCCAGTCAGGGTGCAGTCCAAGTCTTGGATCAGCATGCTCATAAAGATGGGTTCCATCGAATTCTGAGAGCCCCTCTTGGTCTCCAGGAAAGTGAGCAGGCACCCAGTCAAGTATTACACCTATGTTATGCAAATGGCACCTGTCCACAAAATACATGAAATCGGCTGGAGTACCATATCTGGAAGTAGGGGCATAGTAGTTTATGATCTGGTATCCCCAGGACATATCAAGCGGATGCTCCATGATGGGCATTAGCTCTATATGCGTGAATCCTAAATCAACAACATATGGTATGAGATTATCTGCAAGATCCCTGAAATTCACGAAGGAATTTGGATCGCTTCTCCTCATAAAGGAACCTGCGTGCACTTCATATATTGATAATGGTTTCTTCTCCAGTCTTTCCAGTCCGCGTTTCATGATCCAGTCCCCGTCGTTCCATTCATAGGAAAGATCTGAAACAATGCACGCATTCTTTGGTCTCATCTCAACACGGAAAGCATAGGGATCCGTCTTAATTCTGATCTTTCCATCTGCCGATGACTGTACTGCAAATTTGTAAAGGTCTCCAGTGGAAATTTCGGGTACAAAAACCTCCCATATCCCTGAGAACTGGACATTATCCATTAGAGTGATCCCAGGTCTCCATCGATTGAAATCCCCCATCACACTCACAGTGATCGCGTTTGGCGCCCATACCCTGAACACCACACCGGCAACTCCTCTCCGGGTCTCTGGATGAGCGCCAAGGGAGTCATAGCTCTTGATCAGATCGCCTTCCTTGAAGAGATAGATATCGAAGTCAGAAAGTGTGCTCCTGAAGCAGTACGGATCAATCCGGCTTATTGATATTCCGTTTTGATCCACATAGGATATTTTGTAATTTTCGTCAAGTAAATTCTCATCGACATGGACCTCGAATATACCCGGAGAACCCATCTTTTCCATTTTCGCTCTGCTGCCGTCTAATAGTTCGAGATAAACCTCACCGGCTGTATCAGCGATAGTTGATATCCTTAGTTTGTGATCTTTTTCACGAAATCTTCCCAGTACATCTGCAACTCTTTTACCGGTAAACACTTTTTTCAGATCATCCTCATACAAGTAAAGGCATCCCCTGCAATTTCTGAATAATGTTCAATAGCATTCAGAATCTAAAAAGTTTAGCCATGAACTGTGTATCTCATTTATTAGTTTGCTGAATATTTCTCACGGTATAAATAAGCTCATCAACAGTCAGACTTAAGGTTGGCCTTTCGATTATTGGATTCAACGAAAATTAAAAAAAAGGATTAATTGAACAGCACATATCAGTAGTTATCATTATATAAAGAGGACTGATCAGGTTTCGGTGAATATCATTGGTAGCTAATCCTGAACTAGCCATAGCAGCTGCAATAGCCATAGCCGGTGGACTGATCGGTACCGGTATGGCACAGCAGGGAATTGGTGCAGCCGGTATGGGAATTATAGCGGAAAAACCTGAGAAATTCGGTCAGGTGCTTGTATTCTTCGTTATTCCGGAAACCCTCTGGATCATAGGGTTTGTGCTGGGACTTATACTCCTGTTGGGTATACTGTAAGATATTGATGTCTCTAGATAGCATTCTAACCGAGATCGAGGACAAGAAAAGAAAGAGCCTGCAATCTGCACTTGACGACTTCAATCGTGCAAAGGAAGTCAAGGAGAAGGCTTACAACGCAGAACTGGAGGATCTGAAATCCTACTTTGAAAAGAAGAAGACAGAGGAAGCAGAAAGCGTACAGAGAAGCAGGCTTGATACATCCATACTTGAGGCAAAAAGAATACTCACTAATAGGAAGAATGAGCTAGTTCAGGAAATGCTGAACAATGCCTCGACATATTTTACGGGAATAAGGAAAAGGGAGATCTATCCAGCACTGCTTCAAAAAATGGTGCTGGAGGTTGAAAGAGCATTTCCCCAGGGAGGCAGAATTATTGTTAACGGGAAGGACAAGGAGCTTGTAGAGGGAATGCTGAAATCAGAGAACATCACGGTTGTAAAAGGAGAGATTGATGGCGGGCTTCAGGCGGTATCCAACGACGGATCTCTGGAAATCGATCTATCATTGTCTTATCTCTGGCAGGACATCAGGGAAAGGATAGCACTTGCGATCTCTGAAAATATAGGTGAGTAGTATATGAACGGTACCTATGCCGGAAGCTATGGGAGAGTCAAATCATCCACAACCGAATTTCTCTCGGATGAGTTCATGCGGGCTCTTATCGGCAGAACTCCGGACGAAATCATTCAGGGACTTCTTGAGACAAGCTACAAGGAAGATCTTGATGCACTTTCTTCCATGTACAGTGGAAACGCGCTCCTTGAGAATTCCATCAACAGGCACATTCTAAAAAAAAATAAGCTTGCATTATTTGCTCCTCCACCTGGTGCAAAAGACTTTTTAAAAATATATCTTTCCAAATGGGATATTGAGAACATCAAGATCCTGATTTCCTCAAAAGTACTGGGTCATGAACTCAAGGAAGATGAAAATTTCATAATAAGTTTTCGTGATATACCCATGGGTATTTTTGGAGGAAACATCACACAGGATGAGTTTAAGGGACTCATCGGTATAACTTCAATCGAAGGTATCGTTGAGAGCCTTTCCAGGTATCCGGTCGGCGTGGAAATGCTCAAAAAGCTGGATGAGTACAGGAGGATAGGAGATGTCACCGTTCTGTTCACCGCAATGGACACGTATTACTATTCATCAATAATGGACTCGCTTAAATTCATAAACGGTGATGAGGAGATTATAAGAAACTATTTCCGTGAAACCATAGATTCCAGGAATTTTATGGTGCTTCTGAAGTCGAAGGAAGTGGATCTGGATTTCCAGATGGTCAAGGAGGCTCTGAGCAACGGAGGCAGTAATGCCGTAGAGAAGCTTGAGGATCTTTACAGGAACAGCACATTGCAGGAGATAATGCAGAACATGACGGAACGGTTCTCGCTGGGTGGGTTATCCAGCAAGGATACGATGACAGAGCTTGAATTAAGGGTCCGTGATCAGATCTACAACAAATATCACGTCGCACTGTCCGCCTCAGCAATCTCGATCAATTCTATTTTTGACTTCATAATAAGGGCAGAAAGGGAGAGAAATGCGCTTCGATCCATAGTGATTGGTAATTCTTACAGGTTACCGGAGAAAACAATACTGGGTCTTTCCGGACTTGCAAATCATGGTGAGTAACTCATGGAAAAAGCAAAGTCAGTGGCAGTTCTCGGAGAACGTGAAATCGTACTGGGATTCAAGTTGATTGGGATCTCAAACTGCTTTGAGATTAATGAAAAAAACGCGCAGTCCGAAATAAGCAGGATCATTTCCAGAAGAGAGTTTTCACTAATAATAATCTCAGAAAACATGATGAGGTACATAGAATCCAAGGCGCTGGAAAGAATGATGGCATCAACAGATCCACTAATAATATTCATTCCAATGCCTGGTGGAAGAGAAGAGGAATCTGTTTCAAAGCTTGCCAAAAGAATACTGGGAGTAGATATAGGGAGTTGAGATAATGGGAAAAATTGTAAGGATCTCCGGACCAGTGGTTGGTGCGGAAGGAATAGAAGATGCTAGGATGTACGATGTTGTCCGAGTCGGTGAACTTGGACTTGTTGGAGAAATCATCCGTCTGAATTCAGGGATCGCAACGGTACAGGTCTATGAGGATACTAGTGGTCTCAGACCCGGGGACAAGGTCGAAAATACACATATGCCACTCTCAGTGGAATTGGGTCCGGGTTTGCTGAAATCTATTTACGATGGTATACAGAGACCGCTGGATGTCATCAGGGAAAGCAGTGGTGACTTCATCAGAAGGGGACTCACTGCGGCACCGCTTGACAGGACAAAAAAATGGGTTTTCACACCAACCGCCAGAAAGGGTGACAGAGTTGTTGCTGGTCAGGTCATCGGATTGGTTGACGAGACAAGCCTAATAAAGCATAAGGTAATGGTTCCACTTGGAATAGAAAGCGGCACTATTGAAAGCCTCGATTCCGGGGAATATACAGTAACGGAAAGAATAGGATCGATTAAGACTTCCAGGGGAACCGTCGATCTTTTCCTAAAGCAGAACTGGCCTGTGAGGAATCCAAGAAGAGTTATCAACAAGCTTCCACCAAACGAGCCACTCATAACGGGACAGAGGGTTATTGACACTTTCTTCCCAGTTGCCAAAGGTGGAACAGTAGCAGTTCCCGGACCATTCGGTTCTGGAAAGACTGTGGTTCAGCATCAGCTCTCCAAGTGGGCAGACAGTGACATCGTTGTCTATGTTGGATGTGGGGAAAGAGGCAACGAGATGACAGAGATCCTAACAACATTCCCTGAACTTCTGGATCCAAAGAGCGGCAAGCCTTTGATGGAGCGAACAGTGCTGATTGCAAACACCTCAAACATGCCAGTGGCGGCAAGGGAAGCCTCAATCTATACTGGAATTACGATTGCAGAATACTACAGGGATATGGGATATGATATTGCACTGATGGCAGACAGCACCTCTAGGTGGGCAGAAGCACTGAGGGAGATCTCCGGCAGGCTCGAGGAGATGCCTGGAGAAGAGGGTTACCCTGCATATCTGGGCAGGAGGCTGTCAGAATTCTATGAGAGGTCCGGCAACGCAAATGTGGTCTCGAACGAAACACGCAGGGGGTCAATAACAATAGTTGGCGCAGTTTCACCGCCAGGTGGGGACATCTCGGAACCGGTCTCACAGAATACACTTCGGGTCACCAGGGTATTCTGGGCGCTTGATGCATCACTCGCTTCAAGAAGACATTTTCCTTCAATAAACTGGCTCAACAGCTATTCACTTTACAGGGATGATCTTTCCAAGTGGTTCGATACAAATGTCTCGCAGGAATGGAGTGCCACGTACTCTGACGCTATGGGAATTTTGCAGAAGGAGGCCGAACTTCAGGAAATTGTCCAACTGGTAGGATATGATGCTCTTCCAGAGAAAGAGAAAGCGGCACTGGATGTTGCAAGGATAATCAGGGAAGACTTCCTCCAGCAGAGTGCTTTTGATGATATTGATACATACTGTTCCGTGAACAAGCAGTTCCTGATGCTGAAGGCAATACTGAGCCTGGGGAAAAACCAGTCGAACATCATTGAAAGAGGGATAACTATGGATCAGCTCAGATCCTTAAAGGTCAGGGAGGCAATTTCAAGGATGAAGGAGGTAAAAGAGGATCAGGTGAATGACTACTATAAGAATGTCGAATCTGAGATAGCTTCTGAAATCGCTTCACTTTTACAGGGTGGTAAACAATGATAGGTTTGAATTATAAGTCAATATCACAGATAAGTGGCCCTCTTCTCTTTGTAGATAAGGTCCCTAATGCGGCATACAACGAGATTGTTGAGATAACGACACCAGACGGTGAGATACGATCAGGACAGGTCCTAGAAACAAGGAACGGGCTTGCCATCGTGCAAACATTCGGCCCAACTGCAGGACTGGATAGCGGTAGGACAAAGGTGAGATTCACTGGGAGCATAGCAAGCATCTCAGTTTCTGATGAGATGCTGGGACGCATATTTAACGGTCTTGGAAATCCCATAGATCAGGGTCCCCCTATACTCAGCCGGGAAAGGCATGAGATTGTTGGTGACGCAATAAATCCGTATTCGAGGGAAGAACCGTCAGAGTTTATTCAGACTGGAATATCGACGATTGATGGAATGAACACACTTGTGAGGGGGCAAAAACTTCCAATATTCTCAGGATCGGGTCTTCCGCATAACAGACTTGCCGCCCAGATAGCGAGGCAGGCAAAGGTGCTTGGCAGCGGAGAAGATTTTGCAGTCATATTTGGTGCCATGGGAATCACGAGTGAGGAGGCAAATTATTTCATCAATGAGTTCAGGAGCACCGGAGCCATATCGAGGTCAGTCATGTTCCTGAACCTCTCATCAGACCCTTCGATGGAGAGAATCATACTTCCAAGGGCAGCCCTGACAGTCGCTGAATTTCTTGCTTATGAAAGGGACATGCATATCCTGGTCATCCTTTCTGATATGACAAATTACTGTGAAGCGCTGAGAGAAATATCATCTGCAAGGGAGGAAGTACCTGGGAGAAGAGGCTACCCTGGATACATGTATACTGATCTATCCACTATATACGAAAGGGCAGGAAAGATCAAGGGAAGGACAGGTTCCATAACTCAGATACCCATCCTGACAATGCCGGGCGATGACATAACCAACCCAATCCCAGACCTTACTGGATATATCACTGAGGGACAGATAGTAATGAGCAGGGATCTTTTGAGGAGTGGGGTATACCCTCCAGTCAATGTGCTGCCCTCGCTCTCGAGACTGATGAATCAGGGAATCGGGAAAGGCAGAACGAGGGACGATCATCGTGGGGTGGCTGATCAGCTTTATTCTGCGTACGCTAACGGGAAGGACCTAAGGTCACTGAGTGCAATAGTAGGCGAGGAAGCGCTTGGTCCCAACGACAGAAAATATTTAAGATTTGCCGACGACTTCGAGAAAATTTACGTTAAGCAGGGATTCTACGAGGACAGGACCATAGAGCAAACACTTGATCTGGGATGGGAACTTCTGTCAAAGCTTCCAGAGGAAGATATGAAACGGGTCAAAAGAGAACAGATACAGAAATATGGTAAATGGAAGAAGGTTGAATAATGCCTGGCTTGGATCTTAGACCTACAAGAATTGAACTAATAAATACGAACAAGAGGATCAAACTTGCATCAAGAGGTCTGGATCTCCTGAAGATGAAGAGATCATCTCTGGTGATGGAATTCTTCAAGATAAGCAGAACGGTCAGCGGAATGAGGGAAAACCTGAGAGGGCTTGTTACCGAGGCTATCAACTCAATCCAGGTTGCAGAAATACTTAATGGGAGCCTGACTATCGAAAGAATAGCGAACATGTCTGCAGACGATTCGTCAAGCATAAAAACCAGGAACATCATGGGGGTGAGAATTCCCGAGTTGAAGGTAAACTTTGGCCAATCGCTCGTATCATACATGTACATGGCATCATCCCTTCCAGTGCCTATCAATGAGGCGCTGAAAAAATTCCAGCAGGTTTTCAGCATGCTTATAGAGGTGGCAGAGAAGGAAAGTTCTATGCGAAAACTTCTTCATGAGATAGACAAGACAAAACGACGATCCAATGCTATAGAAAATGTCCTGATACCAGAACTGAAGGATGAGGCGAAGTACATAAGGATGAGGCTTGACGAAATGGAAAGGGACACATTTACTACCCTGAAAACGATAAAACGGAAAATGGAAAGCCAGAGGGAGGAAGCATGAATCCGATGAACTATATTAGAAAAAGGTGGAGTGAACCTGTCATTAAGATAAAGCCAGAGGCAATTCCTGTTGTGAAGAAGTTCAGGCAGATAATTTCAGCCACTTATGCGGCGAATGCTGCAGCAGTTGCAGTGATTTTCTACCTGATCATCATTGGGTGGTTATAATGGACGATCTTGAGATAGTCAAAAAGATAAAGGAGGCAGAAGAGGCAGCAACGATCGAAACCCTGAAGCTCTCGGAAAAGTTGAAAGCTGATCTGGAAAATATTGAGAAAACCCTTTCAATCAACCTGAAGGAACAGAGAGAAATACTTGAAAAGGACTATGAAAAATTCATTGAATCCCAGATTTCCATTGCTCAGAAAAAAGCAGATGCTGTTATTTCAGAGGCAAGAGAACATGCAGCAAAGCTCAAGCTGAGGATGGACGTGGAAGATCTTTACAAAATGATAGACAGTGAGTTAATGCGACTGCTGGAGTAGATAAAATGGTACTGAAGCCTGAAAAGATGATCAGAGTACGAGTCATAAGTACACTTAGCAAGAAAGATATTGTACTTTCTGTACTTCACGACTTCAATGCAATCCAAATAGAACAGGTTTCAGGAGACATTAAGAATTCGCTGGGAAGACTTCAAGAGGAGGATTTCCAGAGATCCGTGACGAATGAACTGCAGAGGATCAAAGGACTCGAGAACTCGCTTCCAATGGTTCCCGTCACTGGAAAGAAAGCCTTTTCGTCGGTGTACGATACCCTGAGAGAAGCCGCGAAAATCAGTATAGACAATGAGGTGAGGATTCTCAAACAGAAGCAGGAAGACCTCATGGCAGACATCAAGGATATCAGCATAAGATCCGAAACAGTTGAGTATCTCAGGGGCCTGAACTATGACCTGAGCATCTTCTCAGGTAAAACCACAAAGGCATATGTGATACAGTCGGCTTTTCTGGAGGATCTAAACCTATTAGTAAAGTCTGAGATAAAAGACGCACTCATAATAAAGAGGCCCAGTGCCCTTCTCGTGGTGATACCCATCAAAGAAGAGTCAAATCTGGCGAGAATTTCTTCCGAAAACTCCTCTGTTATGAGAATAGTTCCTGAGGCTAGCGGCATGCCGGAGGAATACCTCGCCTCAGTCGCTGAGATAAGGAAGGAGAGGGAGAAAGAACTTGATGAAATCAATACCTCACTTAAACAAATCTCAGAAAAGTATTACAGCGACATAGTTCAGATAAGGGAGCAGCTTGAAATAGAGGAAAGCAAGATCGAAGTCTCGGAGAGAATAGGATCAACGGCAGAGGTCTTCGTTCTTGAGGGCTGGGTTCCTAAATCAAGGTATGAGATCATGATCAAGACGCTTGATAAAGTGACGTCGGGCAGCATGATCATAAGCGAGGTTGAAACCAAGGACGAACCACCTACAATGTTCAACAACCCACGAAGGATAAGGGTGTTTGAATTCTTTATCAGGTTTTATTCTCTGCCTCAGGAGTCGGAGTATGATCCAACCCTGATCTTTGCAATAGTATTTCCACTGTTTTTCGGTCTTATGCTGGGCGATTATGGTTATGGCCTGGTAATCCTTCTGTTCTCCATCCTCATACTCAGGAAGCTTGATGGAAAGGCAAAATGGTTCAGGTTTCCCAGGAAGCTCTCCAATTTTGTCGTTGTGATACTTGGCAAGGGTCCGCTCAGAACTCTGGCAAAGGCGCTGATACCATCATCGATTATGGCAATAATCTTCGGGCTCATCTTTGACGAATTTTTCGGGTTTCAACTGTATCATCCACAGCTCTTCAACGTTATAACCTCTCTTTCAAAACTACTGCTCCTCTCCGGTTACATAGGACTTTTCATGGTTTCGCTTGGCCTTGTCATGGGGTTCGTCACAGAATACTCGCGCGGTAACCGCAAGGGTGCGTACGGAAAAATCGGCTGGCTTATGTTCGCATGGGGAATAGCTGTAACTGGACTTGATCTCATCTACCACAACTTCAACTCTGTAGGGAATTACGCCGCACTCGCGGTGGCAGTTGCCGGTATTGGAACTATATTTGTCTTCGAAGGAGTCCTTGGCGCGGTTGAACTCCCATCAATGATAAGCCACATACTTTCATACACGAGGATTGTGGGAATACTCTTAGCTTCAGTGATACTGGCTTATGTGGTTGATCTGATATTCCTGCAGGACGCCCACTCGTTCCCCATGGTAATAGTTGGTGGGTTCATTCTCGTTCTTGGTCAGGTTTTCAATCTGGCCATTGCAATTTTCGAGCCCGGAATCCAGGGGGCAAGGCTTATTTATGTGGAATTCTTTTCAAAGTTTTATCACGGAAACGGGAAGATGTTCCATCCATTCGGAAAGAAGAGAATCTATACAATAAAACAGATGGACATCGAAAATGTGGAAAAGGCATGAACTTTGAAGCATGGTTAGAACAATATCCTGCAGAGATTGGTATTTCAAGAATACATTTCATCGAAACCAGGTGTAAGTATGCAATAGGACGGTGTCAAATCTTACATGATTTGCCCGTCCATGGAGCTTTGAAACACGAAAGAAAAGCAGAGGCTAGATGGGAGAAATACATGCAGTACAACGGATGTTCCGCAAGTCCGTAGATCTGTAGCTCTACTTTAAACAGAGATGAAACCTCCAGTGATCTTAGCTCAAGGACACCAGCCTAACAACCTTCAGATAAACAAAAATGGATTCAAACCACTGGATAAAGAGTAAGAGGTATACTTAAGCCGGGTGATACAATCTCAATATAGGAATGAGATTCAGGATATCTGGATAATTCAGTCAAGGAAGATACATATTGAAGGAGAGAAAATAAAAAGATCGCAGGCGAGAATAATAAAGGGCTGCAGATGTCAGATTAGTCAGCTATTGGGAGACATCATTTGAATAATCAACCAAGATCTGACATCGATCAATAGAATAAAATAACAAGATTAAATGTTGAATCATGAATTTAATTCTCATACTGGCATTTCTCGTTGTTGCAGTTGGATTTTTCTTTTTTGGCGCGTGGTTCGGGAGATTCTTCACGCGTTACCCATTTGGCCAGAAATCAGTTACTGGAAAGGAAGGCATGCTCAGCAAGGTTGCAACTGTTGAGAAGAAGGTATCGGATCATTATGAAGTCAGAATTGATTCGCAGGTCTGGAGAGCATACTGCGACAAACCCCTCAATGCAGGAGAGAAAGTCGTTGTGACTGATATCAACGGAAACAAGCTCACCGTAGAGAAGATCAATAACTGAGGCACTTTGAATCACAGAGCAGTCCGCTAAACAGATATAAAATAAGATTTTACACATCTTTATAGATCATATTGTGATTATATATTATGGGAAATAGAATTGTATTGATAGGCTCGACCGGCCTGATTGGGAGATCGCTGGCCAGATTCCTTTCGGCACAGGACAACGAAGTGACATCGGTTTCAAGAGATCCGGAGAAGGCTCAGAGAATGGTCCCGGGACTCCGGTCATATGAGAAACTCAGAATAGACCCTGAGGAGATAAGGAATATTGCTGAAGGGTCATACGCCGTTATAAACATGTCTGGTTCTTCGGCGTTCGAGAAATATCCAGATTATGATCGTATAGTAAGGGAAAGCAGGGTAGACCTGACAGAGGTTATATCCACCGGGATCTCTCTTTGTGAAAGGAAGCCCGAAGTTTTCATTAATTCGAGTGCGAGTGGGTATTACGGCCCGGGAGGGCCGGAAGAGACATACAACGAAGACTCACCAGGAGGAAGCGATTACTGGGGAAATCTGGTCAAGGAATGGGAAGCAGCAACAAAGAAGGCAGAGGATGCAGGTATAAGGACAGTGAAGGTGAGAACAGGAGTCATCCTTTCAAGGGAGGGGGGTGCTCTTTCGCAGCTAGTTCCGGTTTTCAGAAAACATCTTGGAGGCTACATCAAGCCAGGCAACCAGTTCTTCTCGTGGATTCACATCGATGACGAAGTGGGCATCATTCATTTCTCCATGCAGAACAGAGATGTATCCGGTGCTGTAAACGCGGTCTCTCCTGGTTATGTCACCTCAAGGGAATTCTTCAGCGCAATTGGAAAGGTCATGGGAAGAAAAGCCTCTATAGGAATACCTGAATTCATTC
This sequence comes from Thermoplasmataceae archaeon, assembly GCA_043196285.1. GTDB lineage: Archaea > Thermoplasmatota > Thermoplasmata > Thermoplasmatales > Thermoplasmataceae > JAKAFX01. Next base: position 23,936 of record JBBYJL010000001.1, read on the forward strand.
TCAAGGCCAGAGTGGGAAAGGCCTTTGGTCTTCTCGCTTCTGGTGCCAAGATTGTACCTGAAAAAGTTCTCAAGAATGGTTATCAGTTTAAATACACGAACATTGATAAAGCACTTGCTGACATTATTCCAAGGATGATAGGTTAAGATGACAGATTCATACAGGAAGATACAGGCAGTGGTGATAAGAGAGAGGAACAAAGGGGAAATCCTTCTTGTACACTATATACCACCAAAATCCTACTGGGAAACAATAACGGGTAACATCAACGAGCATGAAACAATGGAGGAAGGACTTGAAAGGGAGCTTCTCGAGGAGATATCTCTTCGGAAAGATCAAATAATAAAAACATCACATCTGTCATCGTTTAGCTTTGGAAAGAATGGAAGACAATATGTGGAAGATATATTCCAGGTTGTAGTCAACGACGAGTTCATACCGGATATTTCCCACAACCCTGACGGAGAACACAATGGGTACGGATGGTTCTCGCCTGATAAAGCTATGGCACTCGTACCATGGCAGAACATGAAGGGGGCTATCGAAGAAGCTCTGAAAAGAGCTTAAATCAGGAGCCATTCCTGATCCAATGGGAACCTTATGAAATTTACAAGCAATTCTGTTCTCTTGAAGGTGTCAGATCTGAAAACAACAGGCTTGCCGGATGAAAGGTGCATAATCCATCCGTGATCAGCTTTCAGCGAATACAGGCTTCTCCTGAGCATGTACCTGATCATCTCACAATCCTCTTCTCCTCCATACACGCTCACATTCACCACAAAGGAATACCCAAGGCTTTTTACAAGGCTCCCACTTCCTGATCTCAATACAACTTCATAAGCCACCTTGATTGATCGAACGATTTTTGGAGCCAAAATCACCCTGGATATGAATTCAGGATCAAAAAAGTCCCTGTTTTTTCTGTTTCTGCGTCCATTTATCAAGGTGAATTCGCGATTTCCTGGCTTTATATCAGGATCAGCATCCTCAAGATAACATGGATAGATGGTGGCAAAAAAGAGGGAAATGCGTTTCAGAGACTCCTCATGGTTGCTCCCAACGTAGAATTCGGTAGAATTAGGGTCTGAAACTGCAAGGAAACGATTTTCCTCCTCGGGAAGCGGAGTGAGAAAATAGGAAAATCTCCTGTACATTGTGAGGTCAGTCCTCAGATCAGGTTTAGAGAAGACTATGTGCTTCCATTTTATGTATTCCATTGGTCTATATGTCAACAATTAATAACTCTGTTTCGGATAATGAGGAATGGAATCTCAGGCGAAGTTCGAAAACGAACTGAATCAATTTCTCGCACTCAGGTCAATGAGCATATTTGATGTTGACAGAGAGGGGAACTTGTTGGCGTACGCTGTCAGTGACACATTCAGGCAAAAAAATGATTCCGGATTTGATCTCATGATTGTAGACCTTAAGAGGAATGAAACCCTGCGAAGTGATCATTTTCCCAAGTCCACTGCAACAAGAATTTCATTTGATGAAGAGGGAAAGAAATTAGCACTGCTCTTCACTTCGGGAAAGAAAAGTTACATCTATATCTACTTCGCAAACTCCACGATGCCGGAGAAGATCATGTTCACTGATCTGGTATTCGAGATGCGTTGGAAAGGGTCGGATATGATACTGGTGATACAGGATTCAGTCGATGAGGCGGAAAAAAAGAAGATCGACGAGGGGTATGATGAAACAAGATTCGAAGAAAATCCCAGGTTCAGATCCATATGGAAATATTCTCCAGGAAATGGATTTTCAAGGATATCCTCTGGCATTCAGACCTGGGAGATCGATGTCTGCGGAGATATGGTAGCAGCCGTTGATTCTGATCTGCCGTATGAAAGTTCATGGTTTTCAAATCGTCTTGATCTGTACAACCTGAAAGATGGAACTCAAAAAACAATATTCCAGGACAATCAGGTACAGGTATCCAGTCCGAAGTTTGATTCATATGGGAAACAGATAGCGTTCATATCCGGAATATGGAGCGACAGGGGGGTCATTGGCGGCGATCTTGTTCTAATGGATTTGCAATCGGGCAAACTAAAGATCTTCAATGAAAGCAAAGACCGGTCATTTTCCTCAGTTTCCAGAGCAGGATCATATATGTACGCGGCTGCACGAAAGGAAGAACTCTCCCAGATATTCAGGATCGATAACGGATCTTTGACGCTTTTATGGGAGCTGGAGGGAAGCCTGCTCCCGGGCTATTGTCCAACAATATGTCCTTCAGAAAAGGGAATCTATGCAGGGTTTACATCATGGGAATATCCATACGAAATTTACATTATAAACGAGGGAAAGAAACCGGTTCCAGTTACCGCAGTAAATGCTGTCGTGGAGAGGAAAACATTCAACGGAAGGGGAAGGAGGATAAGCTGGAAATCATCCGATGGCACACAGATCTATGGTTATCTCATGCAGAATGATCCAGGGAACCCACTCATAGTGGAGGTGCATGGAGGGCCAACTGCATGCTATTTCCAGCAGTTTGTAAGCTATTCATCCATCTACTTGAGCGCAGGATTTAGTGTCTTTGCGCCCAATTACAGAGGCAGTACTGGAAAAGGAAGAGCATATGCAGGGCTTAATCATGGGGACATGGGCGGTGGAGATTTTCAGGACATAATGGAGGGAATAAAATACCTGAAAGATCAGGGACTTGTGCAGACTGACAGAATATATATTACAGGTGGATCGTACGGGGGATTCATGACCGCGTGGGCCATGACCCAGAGTAACATATTCAAAGCCGGATCTGCACTTTTCGGCATATCGGACTGGATAAGCTTTCATGGCACATCCAATGTTCCAGCCTGGGATAGGAAGTACTATCAGGAAGATCCCTACACGTACAACAAGTACGTGAAATTTTCCCCAATTCGTTATGTGGACAATGTTACAGCTCCAGTTCTGCTCATACACGGAAGAGAGGACCCGGAAGTGCCTATCGGTCAGTTCATTCAGTTCTACAGGGCTCTGAAGGATAAAGGCAAGGATGTAAGGCTGATCTCATTTCCGCGCGAGGGACATGGCATCCTTGAGAGGAAGCATAAGGAGACTGAGATAAGGGAAACAGTCGGACATTTCATGGCACACTCATGAAAGTCTTGCAGTCTCCCCTGTAAGAGATGATGAAATTGAGGATTCAACAATCCTCACGACCTCATGTCCGTCCCAGCCAGTGGCGATGTTGCTCTTCTTCCCTGATACAAAACTGACAAAGTCTTTCACCTCATCCACATAAGGGCTACCGCCCCTGAAGCTCTTTATCAATTTCCCGGATTCCACAATTTTTCCCCTGATCTCGGTGCCGAATATCCCCTGGCCCTCAAGGGTGGAATCCTCGCCAAATATGTAGAGGCTGTTGTCGGGAGACAAAATCTTTCTCGAGGACAGAACGCTCACAATCTTTCCGCCATAATTAAGCACCAGGTGCGAAGTTGAGTCAATGATCTCCCTTTCAGGAAGCCTTGTCGCATGCACTGTATCAGGACGTGACGAGAGAACGTAATTCATAGTATCTATCACGTGAACGCCGGTTCCCATTACCGATCCACCGCCCACCATCTCGGGCGTTTCCCACCACAACCTGTCTGGATCTGTATGGCGGGATGAATATGATGAAGACCATCCTCCAGAAATGAAGGTTATGTCCCCGAGTTTCTCAGACTTCAATATTTCTTTTACAATTCCCAGAGCAGGATGGAACCTCATATGGAATCCTATAGCAAGTTTCAGGCCTAGTCTTTCGGATAAATTGCACAGTTCCAGAGAATCTTTGCTGTTAAGAGTCATCGGTTTTTCCAGAAGCACATTCTTTCCGGATTCAAGAGATCGTCTGGCATGATCGAAATGAAGCGAATTGGGTGATGCAATGTAAACAGAATCGATATCAGATCGGAGAAGTTCATTCATGTCATCGTAATATCTTGATTTGTAGAGGTCTGCGATTCTCTTTCCCTTTTCATGGTTTCTCGAAAAGACTGATGCAATAATGTTCCCACTTTTGCTGATTGCAGGCATGACCCTGTTGATAGAATGGTTCCCAAGACCTATGATACCAAACCTCATGAATGGCAGATCAGATAATGCTTTTTAATCTTGTTCAAAAATCCTGGACCCCATGCTTCAAAAGTTCAAAATACAGATTCCGAAATACCCGTTCAATGGGTGAAGAGATAAATTTACATCCAACATATAAGGATATACTTGATGCAGCGAAGATTCTGGACGGGCTCATAAACCTGACACCTGTGGATCTGTCCAGAAGTTTCAGCGAACAATTTGGCTGCAAGACTTATTTCAAGATGGAAAATATGCAGAAAACCGGATCTTTCAAGGCCAGGGGCGCCATAGTGAAGTTGAGTCACCTCACCGACGATGAGAGAGCCAGAGGGGTGATAACCGCGAGCGCGGGAAACCATGCGCAGGGGGTTGCCTATGCTGCCAAGATGATCAACGTGAAGGCAAAGATCGTTATGCCAGAGTACACCACTCCTGCGAAGATAAACGCCGTAGAGGGTTATGGGGCAGAGATCATGCTTCATGGGAAGGACTACAACGAAGCCAGGGAGTACTGTCTTGATCTTGCCAGGAAGGAGGGAATGACATTTATAGACGGGTTCAACGATAGATGGATAATTGCAGGTCAGGGGACAATAGGAAAGGAGATCATGGATCAGGTGCCAGATGCAGACATGATCATAGTTCCGGTCGGAGGAGGAGGCCTCATATCTGGCATTGCAATTGCTGCAAAGAACATCAAACCATCAGTCAAGATAATAGGAGTACAATCTGAGAAAGTGGACTCCATGAAGAGATCAGTGGAAGAAGGGAGGATTGTATCCAGCGTAACTGGCGACACCATCGCGGATGGGATAGCAATCAGGTTTCCTGGAAACATCACCTTTGACATAGTGAAAAAATATGTTGATCAGATAGTAACAGTCAGTGACGAATCTATTGCCACTGCACTGTTCAAGATGCTGGAGAGAAACAAGACACTGGTTGAACCTGCCGGGGCCAGCGGTCTTGCAGCTCTCCTAGAAAAGAAGGTGGACGTCACTGGGAAAAATGTAGTGCTGGTCCTTTCTGGAGGCAACATAAACCTTCTTCTTCTGTCGAAGATAATATTCAAGTCAATGCACAGGGAGTGGGATCTGGTCAGGATAGATTTCAAGATACCGGACAGACCAGGAACTCTGTACCGAATCGCTTCACTTATTTCTGAGGCTGGCGGGAACATCTATCATGCAGAGGTCGACAATCTGAACGAGGACACTCCTGTGGGATACCAGTCGGTTACATTCACAGTGAATGTGAGAGGAAAGGAGCATGCAGACAGATTAACGGAAAAGCTGAAGACCCTTGGGTACAAGTTCACGGTCCTGAAGTCGAACTGAGCTCACCTGATCTGGAAGCCCTCATAAAGTGTCCATGGAATACCCCTGACAGAAATGTTTTCGACAACTGCCCTTGGGACACCTGTTCTGCAGAAATCAATGACCTGTTTAACCGCGCTCTCCTTACCGTAGAATTCTGCCTCCACAGATCCGTCAGGCAGGTTTCTTATCCAGCCCTGAACATTAACGCCAAGGCAGTAATCTCTCACTATTCTCCTGAAATTTACCCCCTGCACAACGCCGAAGACCAATACATGGATACCATAACGTGGATTATCATCGTTCATGCTTCGCATGATGCCATGTGATTTGAAAAACTTCATGTACTGTACCAATCCAGCAAATTTGTAGCTTGAAGTCCAGAAATGGCTATATGGACAGGGCAACATGAGACCATCATGATAAATAATTCCATAATATCCATATTCAATGCAAAACCTAATCCAAATTCATGGTGGAGTGGGATCGGACACCTCTCTGAGTCCAGATCTTGATGGAATATGCTCACGTATAGATTTGAGGACCAGCCCTTTGAATGCTGTTGTAGAGGCAGTAACAGCGATGGAGGATGATAAAAGATTCAATGCGGGTACGGGATCATATCCACGAATAGACGGGAGCATCCAGATGGATGCAGCTGTTATGTATGATGGAAATTTTGGTTCTGTCATAGGCCTGGAGCGTACAAGAAACCCGATAAGGGTAGCACTGGCTGTGATGCAGGAAAGTCCGCATAATGTTCTTTCGGGAGATGGCGCAATAGCCTTTGCAAGACTGAAAGGTTTTGAAGATTATGATCCAAGCACACCGGAAACAAGGGCAAGGTGGGAAAAAATGATGGATCAGCTCAGGTCGGGATCAACTGAGGGCAATTCAAAAACTTTGCAATTCATCGGGAAGATAGATATCAAAAGCATACTCAAGTCAGATACCGTAGGTGCTGTAGCGAGGGTCAACGGCAAATTTGCCGCAGCGGTCTCAACTGGCGGTTCCTGGCCAATGCTCCGCGGTAGGGTAGGGGACGTTCCCATGATAGGTTCCGGATTTTATGCCGGCGAAAACGGGGCAGTGGTAGCAACAGGCATAGGAGAGGAGATAATGAAGAGAATACTGTGCTTCAGGGTATATAACAGGATAGGTTCAATGCCTCTGCAGCAGATCCTGAAAGAAGAGGTAGATTACTTTGATGATGTTTCCATAGGACTGATCGCTGTAACTAAAAATGAATACGCAAGCTATGCAAACAAGCAGATGGCTACCGGAATACTAAAATCTGAAATAAATATATAGTGGATAACAGTATGTGTGGAAACAATGGAATTTGAGAAATTCAAGTCTATGCAGTTCCCCAGGGATGTTATGGTGGGACATGGTGTAATAACCAGCCTGCCAGAAATTACAAAAGCGTACCTTAAACGGGGAAGCGTTCTAATAATCACTGGCAATAAAACATACGATCTTGCGGGCGAGCAAGCAGAAGATCTCATGTCAAAATCAGGGCTTGAGGTCCATGTTATAAGGACAGATCAGGCAAACAGGACAAATATAAGAAAAATTGAGGAGGAATCTGTTGATATCAGGCCAGGCATCCTTCTGGGCATAGGTGGCGGGTCAAAAATAGATATTACCAAGAAGGTGGCATTCGATCTCAAGCTGCCCTACGTAAGCGTTCCGACCTCACCCAGCCATGATGGTATAGCTTCACCACGCGCTTCCATAAATGATAACGGCATCTTCATTTCCGAGCAGGCAGTTATGCCAGTTGCAATAGTTGCGGATACAGCGATAATGGTGAAGGCACCGTATCGTTATCTGGCTGCGGGTGCAGCAGATGTGATCTCAAACATAACTGCACTAATGGACTGGAAACTTGCTCACAGGGTCAAGGGGGAAGACTACAGTTCAACTGCAGCAGCCCTTTCGGAATATTCTTCCAGAGAACTCATAGAAAAGGCCCATATGATAATGTCTGGTGTGGAAGAGTCAGTATGGTTAGTGACAAAGCAGATACTTGCATCAGGAACCGCAATGGCTATTGCATCATCTTCCAGGCCTGCGAGCGGAAGCGAACACCTCTTCGCGCACGCGCTTGAGAAACTTGGAGTGGGCAGTGCAATTCATGGAGAACAGGTAGCAATAGGATCTGTGGTCAGCATGTACCTTCATGGTGGTGAATGGGAGAGGCTTGCATCTGTATACAGGAAAATCAACCTCCCCATCAGGGCACGGGATTACGGGATCAGAGATGAGGATGCAATCAAGGCTCTCTCAACAGCGCATAATATCAGGCCGGAAAGATTTACCATCCTTGGAGATAGCGACTTGAGTTACAATGCTGCGGAGCGCGCTCTTCAGATTACTGGTATTATTGGTTGATTTTATGAAAAAAATATCGTTGATAGGTTTAGACCTTGCAAAAGAAGGACTTGATTTTACATTCACATCCCCCCTGCAGATATGTTCCGAATGCAGGGTCAGAAACGTTTGCTTCAGCCTTGAGCCCGGAAAGACTTACAAGATAGCAAAGGTGAGGGAAAAGGAACATCCCTGCATCGTATTCAGGGGAGATAAGGTCAAGACAATAGAGGTAGAGGAAGTTGATGAGACGATGAACCTGAAATATGGTCTCAGCCTTCAGGAAGGTTCCACAGTTACCGCCAAGTCAATGGGTTGTGACTACATCACATGTCCCAACATAGAGAAATGCAACGTTCTCCATGGGAAGGAGGGAAGGAAGGCAACCATCACATCAATTGGCGAAAAACTTGACTGCCCAAAAGGCTATGATATGAGAAAAGTTTCGGTGTCTTTTAAATAAGAAAATCATCATGAGCAGAATAAAAATTGGGCTTGTCGGAAAACCAAACGTAGGAAAATCAACCCTGTTTTCGGCAATAACAAGCAATGCAGCTGAAATCGGAAACTACCCTTTTACTACACTAAAGCCAAACACCGGTGTTGGACTGATCACCACAACCTGTCCCGAGGTTGAACTTGGAAAAAAATGCAATCCGAGAGAGGGTACATGCGAAGGTGGAATCAGGAAGGTCCCCATCGAAGTGATTGACGTGCCTGGACTTATTGAAGGTGCGAGTTCAGGTAAGGGAATGGGCAACGAATTTCTTGAAAACATAAAGGACGCAGACGCACTTCTACTAGTCTTTGACGCATCCGGGAGAACAACCATGGAGGGAGTACCTTCCGAATCAACCATAGACCCTGCCAGAGAAATAGAGATGGTGCGATCTGAGCTCTACAGGTGGCTATCTTCCAGGCTTTCAAGGGACTGGGAAAGGTTTGCAAAAAAGGAAGACTCTTCAGGAGAAAAGATAGTAAAAGGTCTCCTAAAGAAGACCTCATCGCTGGGAATAGGCGAAAAGGACGTTTCACGGGTCCTCAACAGTGGAGTATTTCCAGCGAAACTAACGCTCTGGGGAGAAAGCGACTTTGATGACTTTGCCAGAAAGGTGTTTGAGATTGTAAAACCCATTGTTCCTGTTGGCAACAAGGTAGATGCGGCCTCAGATGATACCATCACAAGGTTGAGGTCGCTTTATCCGGAAATAATGTTCACATCAGGGGGGCAGGAACTGGCAATCTCTAAAGCAATAGAGAACGGAATAGTTGAGGGCAGATCGATCCCCTTCAGGGTATCCAGCAAGGCGAACGAAGCGCAGAGAAAAGGCCTGGCTATGGTGGAGACAGTAATGAGAAAGGAATATTATTCATCTCCGCAGCAAATACTTACAAAAGTGGTTCTCTCAAAGCTTGGTCTTATTTTTGTTTATCCAGTTTACGATGAATCCCACTGGACAGATAAGGAAGGTAATGTACTGCCCGACTGTTTCCTGGTTCCAAAGGGAACGACAGCAATAGATCTTGCTTTCAAGGTTCACACGGAGATCGGTAACGGATTCATAAAGGCTATAGACTGCAGGAAGAAGAGAATCATTGCCAGGGACCATGAACTTCAGGACTCTGATGTGATAAGTATAGTGTCTAAATCGTAGAATTTTCAATGATGTCGGGCAGAGCTTTAATAATTAACCGGCTAAATTTCTTTCTTTATCCGGTTAGATGAAAGACGTCTCTCTAAGATCGTTATTCTGGCAGTTAAAGGATAAAGAATTATTATCTATTTTTTTATGCACATGCATGATACCTGGCAGAATAAATTCAAGGGAAGTCAAGCGAATGATGGCCCAGATGGGCATCAAGACTACCGATCTTACTGACGTTAAGAGGATATTGATGGAAGGTACACTTAAAGATTATCTGATAACAGAACCGAGCGTCACAATAATAGAAGCGAAGGGTGAGAAGTATTTCCAGGTATCAGGAAACCTGAAGGAAGTACCCAAAGGTACAGTGACTCCGGCTACCGCACAGCCTGAAGTGAACGAGGAGGACCTGAAATTAGTGATCGATCAGACAGGAGCTTCAAGAGAAAAAGCAATAGAAGCTCTAAAGAAGGCGAACGGCGAACCTGCACAGGCGATTATTGATCTGCTAGGAAAATGAAATACATAGACCAGCTTCTGCTGGAGAACAGACCCAACGAAGACGACGAGAGAAAATATAAGGCTGTTGTAGACTCAATCACTGGAAAGGTTAAGAAATATTGTGAATCGAGAGATATAGACGCGGATCCGGTAGTCGTGGGATCCTATGCAAAGGGAACAAACCTTAAAAACGGTGATGTTGATATCTTCATCAGATTTGATAGGAAATACAAAACGCAATATATGGAACAGATGGGGCTTGAGATAGGCCGGTTCCTTTTCAAGGATCCAATTGAGAAATATGCCGAACACCCATATATAATGGGAAACATAGACGGCATAAAGATTGATATTGTCCCATGCTACCGAATAAAGCCCGGCGAGAAGAAGATTTCCTCGGTGGATCGCACTCCTCTTCATTCTGAATATGTGAAGGAAAATCTTCCTGAAACCGGAAGGGACGAGGTTAGAAAGCTTAAGTTGTTCTTCAAGGCGCTTGATATATATGGATCACAGGTTTCAGTCTCCGGATTTTCAGGCTATATATGCGAACTGCTGGTTATACAGTTTGGAGATTTTGAGTCTGTATGCCGTTACTTTTCCGAACTTCAAGGAAGAATGATCCTCCCCCCTGATAGCAGGTTTACAGACAGGTTCAATTCTCCTGCTGTATTCATCGATCCTTGTGACAGCGACCGGAATGCCGCAGCAGCTGTAAGTCTCCAGTCGCTATCCACAGCAAAGCTTGGTTGCAGGATTTTCTTAAAAATGGGGGAAGAATTCATATTTGGAGATACAGGAGGTCAATTCCTGAGCGTCGAGGAAAGGGGTACCGCCATAAGGGTCTTCACAATTCCAAAACCCGATTTGATCGACGATATCCTCTATCCGCAGGTTATCAAGTTCAGGGATGTTATACTTGGAATACTCAATCAGGGAGGTTTCCAGCCCATATCCTCGTATATTGAGATAAACAGGAATATCAGCATACTGGTCGAATGCGACCATGCAACAGTTCCCAACATTGTGATCCATCAGGGCCCGAGAGTGGACTTTGAAAATGCCCTTGACTTCATGAAGAAGTGGACTAAAATTCCCCGCTTCAGTGGCCCATACATAGTTGGAGACAGACTCTATGTAGGCGTGAAAAGGGAATGTGTGACCATAGAATCCTGTGTCCTCAAGAATATGGGTACTTTTGACATAGGGAAGAACCTTAACAGGTACAGGGACGAACTTGTAATTATAAACCCTATAGGAGATCCATCATGGTCAGATGTACTAAAAAAGTATGGCAATCATTATTTTCCGAGATGATCATCCCCCGGAAAACACTTCAAGGAAAACCAAATCATCACTTTCAGAAACCTCTTTGTCAGAGGTGCATGGCATTCCATTCTTTATGAAGACAAATTTTTCAGCCCTGAGGCCGAGACTTGAAGCTACTTCTCCAACTGTCTTGCCAGTGGAAGACCTAATTTCTGTGCCATTCCTGCCAACTATTTTTATCATGTACACTCCTTTACAGCCCCGGGCAGATTTGAACTGCCGTCGACGGATCCAAAGTCCGATATGCTTGGCCACTACACCACGGGGCTATTCATTCACGATAATGAGTCGTGAAGTATTGAACTACCCCATACTAACGCATGGGGTTTCCTGATTCAACGACCGACATCTGCCCGTATGAATATATTCCATGCATGGCAGAAGTGGCAATCTCCACAGGCGTTAATTCCAGCTTCACCGGTTCTGCCTTTATCAATTCAACCCTCCTTATGTTCCTTGATGCGTTGTAGTCTCTATAAATTATCAGACCGCGGACATCGCAGTGATATATGCGATCTGATAATCTAAGATCATGCCTTATGTTACAGCATCCTGAACAGATTTTAGAAGAGGATCGGATCTACCTATTTCTATTATGTCATTTCCGTTTATCCACCTCCCCTTTCGTATGTTGTGGAACAGAAATAATATCCAACATCGTTTGTTATAACGATCTGGTTTATATTTCTTATTTTAGATAATTTAGGGAAATATATCCTGTCATTCTTTGTTGTGATGTGCTGTGGCACTGCAGAATAATCCTTCTCTCATTCCTCTTTGAATTTATTTTGATCAGCATTCTTATGAAAGAAATTATAGAATGCATTGTCCAGAAAGCGTAATGATTTCTGAAGTGATTGAGAATTAACCTCGTATAGCCAGGGATACTGTTTCTTTAGTTCGAGAAGCATGTTTTGTGTATCGAGATAGTTTAGAAAGGATTTCTTTGCATCCTTATGCGTGATATAGTATTCATCCCTCTTGTTCAGAAAATAACTGTAAACAAATCTACAGCTGCCAAAATGTTTTCCAAGAGAATTTTTGTTTCTCATTGAGATACGATTTCACAGTGGTAGCTGTCATTATTATAGATATTGATAAAAATTCATAAGTTTTTGGCTCGCTTTCATTGCTTATCCTGCGAAAGGGAATTTTCGCTCATAATGTTAAACTTCCAGATAGTAGATACGCGATCCGTCGGACTGAGAAGCATAACTTATGGATCGGTACTTAATTCTGTTTTTCTCAAGGTATGTCCGAACGGTAGTGGTTGCCAATTCAGGGGTATTATTCTCCTGACTGAGATGTGTCAGTATTATTTCGCTGTTGCTCTCACATACTCTTCCAATTAGATCAGCAGACTGATCATTGGAAAGGTGACCATGATTGCTTGATATTCTCCTTTTGAGATTTTGTGGATAACTTCCATCCATCAGCATTCCAATATCGTGGTTTGCTTCCACAGCAAGTATTTCTGATCCTTTCATCTTTGAAATAAGCTCCTCGTTCGGAAATCCAAGATCAGATACAATGCTGATCTTGGCGTTCCCATTTTCCACAATATATGCAACGGGATCGGCAGCATCATGGGAAACGCTCACTGCAGACACCTTGAAATTGCCAAGAACCAACTCACTCTTTATAGTGTAGCTCTCCATTCCGATTGCAAGTGCAGTCTTTTCACGCGTATATAGATCCGCCTTGATATTTTTTTTCAATATGCCCAGTCCTGAGGAATGATCGCTGTGTTCGTGTGTAATGAACACTGAAACGTTGTCCATCGAAAGACCAAGATCCAGTACCGGATTCTTGAATCTCCTCAGTGATATGCCGAAATCAAACACAAGGAGGTTCTCATCATCCCAGAGTATACTGCAGTTTCCCTTGCTCCCGCTGGAAATAGACCTGTAACCTATTCTGGTCAACAGGCAGTAATCACAACACTATATTATGAGATTTCTCACCTTTCAATGAAAAAATACAATAGAGGCTTACAGTCCACAGGAAACCAGTCGAAGATTTTTATAATAAGGTAAATGAAAATTAAAAAAATTTGGTATAATGATTTTAGTGTCTCTGTCTTCTTATTCCCGCCACCGCAAGAACAGCAACCACCACTACAACTAGACCGACAATTGCAAGACCTGTTGATGAGCTCAGGAATGATCCGATTGTTGAAGTCGAGTTTGTCTGTGCAGAAGTGATCTCAATTGTATGGTTCGAAAAGTGCGGTATATGCACTATAACCACAAATCCACCGGAAACGCTGACCGTGGAATATGTGGCGTTCAGCGAGTCAGTAGAGTTTATCACTAGATTCACAGTCTGCGCGCTAACTGTTGTTGAATCGAACTTCACAACAATCTTGCTGGAGTTACTTATAACTGTGTTGGGAACAAATACTGCAATGGATGTTCCCGAATGAGTGCTTGAGGAGACTGCAAGGTTAACCCTACCCGATGCTGCGTTTATGAGGGTCAGGTTCACGGAAGCATTATAATTCATGTTCTGCGAGTTTACGACTCCATTTTCAGACGTGAGTACAACCTGTGTTGCCACTTTTCCGTGTATTATACCATCAGCCACAGCATTCAGATCACTGTTTCTGGAACCCTGTAGTCCAGGCGGAGCCACAAAAGCTACATGGGCCAGCTCAGATGTTGAAATGGATACGACCTGACCATTCACATTCAGTTCTCCCTGACTCAGAAGCAGAAATCCCCTGAAGCCATTTCCAGACAGATAAACTCCGTGAGATCCCGCATTGACGTTTCCGGAAATTCCACCGGCCTGGTACGTGAAGGCGTTTGAGTTGGTTGCCAATTCAGATCCGGTAAAGCTTGAAGATATACCTCTCGGGGAGAACTTTGTTGCTGTTATTCCTGTAGCTAGAGTGAAATTTATTGTACCATTGCTGACAAAGAAGTTGGATTCAAGTGACGGGTTGTCGTGTACCGTCATGAGATCGGTATTGTTAAGGTAGGCGAACAGCGAACCCATGAGTACTGGTGTATCAGTGGTGATTACTGGAGCCCTTCCACTTTGCAGCAGACTTCCATTACCCTTGACCTCAATCTGGCTGAATACAGTCTGTCGATCAACCGTGCTGTTGAAGCCAGTTATAATACCGGTTGACTGATTGAAGGTGAAGTTAAGAAAATCGCCTGATACGAGCCCTGTAGTTATATTGTAAGCGAAGGCCCTGTTATTCTGAAGGTGATCCAGCAGATAGCTCCTCAGGGAGAGATTGGTCACTATTCCGAGAACCATGTGCCCGGACGTTGACGTATAGTTGAGGAAAAGCCCGTTTGATGAAAGGTTCGCGTCCGATGTTCCGAAAACTATTACGGGAATCCCTTCAATATCCATGCCATATGCTCTGACTGATCCCATGCTTATGCCCATCTGTGTGCTGAATCCTCCCATTCCGAAGTACAAAGAACTGTTAAGCTTAAACTTCAGTGGAATTGCCTTATGGTCAAGAGTCAGGTTCACAAAGGCTGTTGAGTGAGTAATGTCCATACCTCCAGCAAAGAGAAGGAACAGGTTCGCATCACTTGTTCTTATTATGCTGCCATTAGTCATTTTTATAGCAACTGATATTCCATTTCCAGTCGGCATGGATAGAGAGGGTGCGCTAACCTTAATCATGCTTGCTATGCCTGCATTAAGGTTGGTACTGTTGTAATCAAGGTTTGTTACTGTGCTCGCAGTCCCGTTATAGGAGAACAAATAATTTCCCACATTTGCAGTTGTTTGCGAGCTGTTTGTACCTGTAGCGGCAACAACGCCGGCCCCCATTACAAGGGCAAGCACCATTGCTACTGCTAATGTTTTTGTGATCATATTCTTAAGTAATCCCAATCCGTCAATAAGATTATTGGTTCAAGTTTGTACCAATCATATTGAATTGAGAAACTATCGAAAATCCATGCTATGCAAACGGAAAGATTCAGAAATATGAGAGGATATCATAGAAAGTATTTCTCTGTGCAGGAATCCTACCTATTTCCCTTATCATGTAATTTATTTCTTGAGTGGTTGCAGTTTCTTTCCTATCCGTTGCCCCGAATATCTTTTCACTGAAAGCGGTACCCACAAGATCGCTTCCACCGGAATCAAGGGCAATCTGCGCGAGAAGTTTTCCGATTGCAACCCAGTATACGCTGATATTCCTGATTGCAGTTCCCATTAATATCCTTGCCATCGATATTACTTTGAGATCATTCACGCCGGATCCAGGATAGACAACCTTCCCCATTTTCTGGAGCGGAGTGTTATCTGGACTGAATTTAAGGGGTATGAAGGAGAGAATTCCCGGGACTTCAAGCTGGTTGTCCCTAAGCTTTATCATGTGATCTACTATACTTTCCCATGTCTCTACATGACCATATGTCATGGTAGAGTTTCCAGGAATCCCCAGCGAGTGAATGATCTTTGCATCCTCGAGCCACTTTTCTCCCGAAATCTTTTCCGAGGTTGTTATCTGCTTCCTGATCTTAGGATCAAAAATTTCTGCACCCCCACCTGTATGGGCATCCATTCCTGCATCTCTGAACCTCAATACAGTCTCCTTGAGGCTGTTTCCTGTGGTTCTAGCAATAAAATCGATCTCCGGTATGGTGAGGGCTTTCAGCGTTGCCTCAGGAAAAGTGCTTTTCACAGCCCTGAATACACTTTCATAATATTCCATTCCAAGGTAAGGATTAAAGCCTCCAACGATGTGAATTTCGGTTGCATTAAGGTTCTTCGCCTTCTGGGTCTCCTGTCTTACCTGTTGCACGCTTAGCTCGTACCCTTTGTCCGTCTTTCCTTTCAGCTTTGCCGGAACATAGAATGCACATATAGGGCAGCTTGCTGAACAGTAATTGGAATAATTGATATTATAAGAAACAGCATAAGTGACAACATCCCCAACCTGCTTGGATGTTAGTCTTGAACCAAGGATCATCAACTGGAAAAGATCAAGATCATTAAGAATGCTCATCGCCTCCTTGAAGCCGATTTGAGTACCCGAGAGTACGGATTCCTGCCAGTATTCAGTGTCGTAATTATTCGTATTCTGCATCAGTACTTAATCCAATTTTAGCTAATAACCATTCTCAATCACAGGCGTTGGATACTGGATGAAAGATAAACGCAAAATAAGCAGAGAAGGCATCTGGCAGGAATTACAGATTTAGTATCTCATATCTTCCGGGTCTTCTCTCCAGTCCCTCTGAAATCTGCCAGTTGAGTTCACCCACTACCTGTTCGGGATTTGCAGATTCATAAACCGATCTGCCAACAATTACGTAATCAGTACCATTCATCACGGCTTCTACGGCATTTCCTCCCTGCGCACCAATTCCAGGAGAGACTATTGGCTTATTCATGCTCCTCTCTCTAACCCTTCTTATCATAGAAGGATTGTTCCCAGGAGCAATGAACCCATCGACTCCAGATTTCAAAGCAAGCGAAAGAAGGCCATCTAGATCCTTCTCCATAAAATCTGAAGCTCCGGGATGGGACATGGCTACAACTGCTAGTACCTTAATCCCACGGGCAGATTCTACCACTGCTCTCAATGAATCCCCCCCCACAAAGGCATGGGCTATAACGCCATACGCTCCCATTTCGTAAACCTTTTGCGTAATAAGGGAGTTTGTGTTGGGTATGTCAGCGATCTTCAGGTCACAGATGACACGGGTGAATCTGGATAGCTTTGCTATAATGCCGGGACCAGCTCCAAGGATCAAAGGCCAGTTTATCTTGACGGCGAATACCATATCTGAAACGTTTTTTGAAATCTCCAAGGCTTTTGTCTCTTCAAAAACGTCAAGCGCAATTATCAGCCTGTTATCCATTGATGTAAAGGATATTAAAAATACATAATAAGTTAGTGATTACTACCTTATCATGTCGACGCCAATTGAGTCGTCCTTGTCGAGTATGATCTTTTCCAGATTGGAAATATCTTCCGGCCTGTTTATGACAAATGGAGACTTTATTCCAACCATGAGAACCAGAATGCCGATCTTGTTTTCCTTCCCTTTCTCGACCCTAGCTCCCCATTTTATTGTGGCGTCAGGATGAATTCTTGAATGTATCTCTGTCATTGCAATCAGGTGTTCCTTGACAGTCATATCAGGTCCACCGGTCACGCTCACAATGCACCCTCTAGCATGTGAAATGTCAGCCTCTATAAGGGGGAAAGATATGGCCTGATTGAGAGCATCCATGATCCTGTTTTCTCCTCTGGCTGATTCTCCATAACCCACCATTGCTGCTCCTCCAGCCTTGAGAACATTTGCCACGTCGGCAAAGTCTACATTTATGAGTCCAGTTTTGGTGATGAGTTCAGTAAGCCCTTTCATTGTTCTGGTCATTATGGAGTCAGCGTACCTGAACGCATCCTCAGTGTTCTTACTCGGGGATTCTGTTAGCAGCTTATCATTTGGTATGGTGAGGATGGTGTCAGAATACCTTGAGAGTTTCTCGAGGCCATGCATTGCATTGTCCATACGGAATTTGCCCTCTGACTTGAAAGGAAGAGTAACAATTGATATCACGATTGCACCAGACTCCTTTGCTGCCTTTGCTACTATTGGAGCTGCACCAGTGCCAGTCCCTCCTCCCAGACCACATGTGATAAAGGCAATGTCTGATCCTCTCATGAGCTCCCTTATCTTGGAAATATCCTCCATTGCAGCATCCTCTCCCACCTTTGGGAGTCCGCCCGATCCAAGCCCTCTGGTTCTCTTGTAACCAATCAAAAGTTTAGCCTTTGATCTCGTCTGCTTTTCAAGGTGGTTTGCATCAGTGTTGATGGCTAGCAAATCAGCACCCTCAATACCCATCTGATACAGTCTGGTTATTGTGTTGGCGCCTGCACCTCCACATCCAGCTATTCTTATGCGAACCCTTTTCATCTGCGCGGCTTTTGCTATGTGCTCATCCTGCGGACACTTGTAGTCATCGCCTATAATCTCTATTCCGCCAAGATCGTCCTCAACCCTTTTTTGTATGGTTTCCAGCAAGAGAGAATTGTTGTCATACATATGTCTGCTACTATTGGCAACATAGTATATAATATTTTTGATATATTCAAGTGTGTTGCATAATTTTCCTATTATGACACCATAGCATTCTGTCACCTAAGGAATGCAGTGAGAACATTCACGAGAAGTATGATTATTGATCCCGCCCAATTATCACGTGGTATCCAAGAACCTGACAGTGTATTAGATCTGCTGTAAAATTCAAAAGGTCCTGCATAATTCAGATTTGAAGAGGCGAAAAAATGCAGGAGCAATTGGGAATAATGAAAGAGCATCCTATAATAAGTAGTGTTCTAAGGAAAGAAAAAATGGAAAGAACAGACTGCTTCAATGGGTTCTAAACAGTTTAATGGAAGAGGATGCCAGAATTCAGATATCTGCAGATCCATATGAAAGGACAGATAAATGAAAGGCCCACAGAAACGGATCGAAGACAAGGAAACGGAAGACATTCCCTGAAGCATTCGCGAACGGGATAGAGGGTATAGGGTTATATCCAAGAAGATTAAGCATCCCCGAATTCACAGGGACGTTGACTTCAAAGGGTGGATGTTAACATGGTTAACGGAAATAGTAACCTAGCAATAATAATACAGGACATAGCTTGACCATGAGCATATTTCAGCCAAGCTAAAATAGTGCAGAACGATCTCATCACCCATGCTAGCAGATACACTTGTGAAGAGCGGAGCTATAAAATTTGGTGAATTTAAGCTGACTTCCGGAGCAATGTCCAGTTATTATGTGGACATAAAGGAAATATGCACCAATCCTTCAACCCTGAAGGAAATTGTTGAAAACATAAAGCCGAACATTACCGCTGGTATCATTGCAGGCGTTGAACTGGGAGCTGTTCCCCTGATCGTGGCAACATCCATCATAGCAAACAAGCCGTATATCATAATCAGGAAAGAACGATCCCATGGCACAGGTTCACTCATAATCGGTAACAATTTCGAAGGAAAGGAGGTAGATCTTATTGAGGACGTAGTCACCACCGGGGGATCTGTTGTCAAGGCAGTCGAAATTCTAAGGGAAAACAAGGCTATAGTCAAAAAGGCGATATGTGTTGTAGACAGGGAAGAGGGGGGAAAAAAGAACCTTCTGGATCATGGGATCGAACTGATACCCCTGGTAAAAATAAGTCAGATCAAGAGATAAATTCAGGAAAGGGCATCGTCAATTCTTCCCAGTTCTATTGGAGTGGTGGATTCCCCTACAAACACTCCCTTTGAATTGGCTATAACTGAAGACCCGACGTACATACTGCCGAAATTGGCAGTTACGGCCTTAACTCCAACCTTGAAGTAACCCTCAAGGAAACTGATCTCATCCTCGTCGGCGGTTGGGGTAACAATCATTCCCTTTTTTGTTAGGACTGAAGCGCTTCCCACGGTCTTGATGCCTCCAATGGTGGCCTTTATGACTTCAACATCCATATTATCCTCTATCTCTCTTATGGATTTTGAGCTGAATCCCTGGTGGACTATGGCAGATCTGTCATTTACGACGATGTCGTTCCCCAGGGCATTAATTTTATCCTTCAGGTAGAAAATCCTTCTACCCCCAAACTCCTCTGAAGTGTGTGATCCATCTTCCTGAGGAGGAAGGGCAACGCTTTTCGAATTCATCGTGATCATTGAACCGATAAGATAAGAATTGTCTATGTAAAGCAAAAGAGGTTTTACACCGAGAGATGTGCATATTTTCTCAGCAACATCCCTTTCAACGTTCTTTGGTAGAACTGCAAGATCTTCAGAGATCTTCGCATATATTCCTATAAAATCACTTTTAAGGATCGAAATTTTATTAATCATCTTTATGGCAATATTACCTCTGCAGTTTCGTCCTGGAGCTTTACAACTCTGACCTTTATCTTCCTTGGAGATTTTATCCTGCCACGCCTCCAGATCATTTCGTTAACCTTCGGATCAATCCAGATATTACCTACACCAAGCCTCATGTGGCGTGCAACCTCTTCCTTAAGGACTTCGATAGACGTGTCAGCCTTTCTTCTCACAGAAGGACTGCCTGCTTTCTTAAGAGTTACAGTCAGAAAAAACTCGTTAGCAGCTTCATTATTTTCAACCATTATCATCACCTTACAGCTTAAGGCCGTTTCGTCTCCAGTTTCTTCTCTTATTGTTCTGTGTCATTCTTCTGGCAGTTCTTAGCATTACCCAGCCAGGAACTCTCCTGTTCTGCTTAGTTTTCTTCATAAGTCTGATCTTTCTTCCGTATTCCTTGTTTCTGCTCATTTACTTATACCTCCATTCAATTTTGGTTTCCTTTTTTGTCCCCGACAGTCTCTCTAGTATGTCTCTTAGCTCTTCATCGCTGATGACTCTGTTTATTCTGCCAGATCCTGCCAGCTGAATTAGCTGATTCTCAACATTTTCTGCAAGATCTGCACGGACGAGTCGCACCCTGCTGAGTCTCTCTCTGGCTTCTGGTGACAGTATCTGCCTTAATATCTGCTGGCGTCTTGCCTTTTCTACATCTGCAGCCTTTTGTTGCTCGGCAGCCATCTGATCTTCGGCAGCATTTCTCTGCATTTCCTGAATTTTACGTCTTCTGATTGCGTCCAGTTCATCATCATTATCCATCAGGACTCATCCCCCATCAAAAGACCAATTGCTCCTGACCTAAATTAGTTTTTTGTAAAATTCATTCTTCTCAGACAATTCCTTTAGAGCTTCTTTAGTGGCCTTGTCAAGTAAGGATACGCCCTGAGGAGAGATCGATCTTCCTTTCGCATCCTTCTTAGCGTACCCAAGATTCTCAAGGGTCTGGAACATGTTTCTCACAATGAACCTGCTTCCCTTTCTGGGATGGTAACTCCTTGATCCCATATCAACCCTTCCACCATAGTCCGCACTAAGCTTAGAGATTCCAATAGGCCCCTTTATTGAGAGCTTCCTAAGAGTTGATGCAAGCCTCACGTGATACCAGTCTGCAGTATCCCAGGAATTTTCCTTGTGCACACCGGCCTTAAGGTAATGTACCCATTCCGGAACCTCAATCCTCTTATCCTCTTTCAGCTTCTCTGCAACCTTTTTAAGCAGGATTTCCGGAGGTACTTCTTTAACGTTAGTCATTCACTATCACTTTCGCCGTTGATTTTATAGGTATTTATAACTCTTTCGAAGATCAGGTTTCATGAATGGATTTCTGGTCCATCAAGGCGTTTTCTGTGCCTGACCAGATCTCCCCTGCCCGCTATTAAGAAAGAAAACAAGGCAAGATAGACTAAAAGATAGAACATTAAAGGAAGCAGTGGCTGGGACAGGGAAATGGAGAAAATATTAGAAATAAGTTCAAGGAAAAAGACTGGTATTAGAAGGAATACAAGGGTGAAGACAAAGAGCTTCATGAATCCAAGGTTGCCTCCGAACGACTCCATGTTGATCACTTCGCTATCAGAAGGTATCCTTTTCAGTAAACGAGAGGCATTCCACAGACTTGTATCAATGAATGAAAATATGAGAACCAGGGGAAGAATGAGAAGGTAGATGAAGGGAGAGGAAGTTATCACTATAGATATGACAGAAACTGGGACAAGTATGAACAGGAAAATGATGAGGTTGGAAAAAACCTTTGACCTGGCAATTTCTGAATCAGTAACAGGCAGGATCCGGTATCCTGGAAAACCCCTGTTTTCAGACACCATTCCCATAATTGTATAGAAAGAGGATGCAAATGCCACAAGTGTTAGAAGCAGGTAATAGACACCAAGAGCACTCACACGGCCGCTTCCACCGTAAAGGGAAAGTATAATTGGAAGAGTGATTATCACGGGTGTCATGATAAGGTTGATGTTCTGCGGTTCCCTTACTATAAGCATCAGATCCTTTCTCAAAAGAGATTTACTAAATCTCTCCGGCTTTGATGGTTTTCCTGTGGCCCTGTTTTTGGGGTCTTCTTCGATGTTATTGATCCTTTCAAAGGCAATCCTGCTAAGAAAAATACCCAGAAGAAGGAAAAGTGACAGATATATGATTGAGAACAGTAGATCAATCAGGAGATCTGCATATACAGGTGTGACAAGGAAAACGGAGTACGGAATGTTTAGTATGAAAGTATAATATCTGGCCGTTCCTGAAAGGGTTGGAATGAAGTTTGATATGGACTCTGGCACATAGATCACAATTTCAAAAACTATCAGCGATCCTATGATTGCAGCATATTTAAGCGCAGCACCGATAGTCTTGAGGCTTTTTCTTGCGCTCTTCCCGATGGTCTTATAGGAGATGACCGCAAAAAGCGATCCAAACACGAATCCAGAAAAAATCATGATAAGTGTCCAGACGCTTCCGAATAAAAGTGAATAATAATTACCGGTGAACAGGAAATAGACAATAAGGCTTGGAACCGTAAGAAAAGCAATGGAAGAACCATAAAAAATAAGATAACAGAAGAACAGTATCATATTATTTCCCTTCATAGGAAGGGCTTTCAGAGGTTGCAGCAAGTAATTACTTTTGACGCTCTGTATAAGCAGCATTGAGTTGTAGACACTTATCAAAAATCCATAAACAAATATAACAAAGCCTATGTTTGCAAATTTTATCTCGCTGTATCCACTCAGAAGCCTTGAATATATGAGGATAATGGATATGGAAAGGAAGGCTATGGAACCAACCCAGTAGTTGAGCATTATCATCCTTTGCACGCTTCCGCTTTTCTTTTGCCTCTTGATGAACGAAGAAAAGTTCTTCACGGCATTGTACTTTTGTTCGATCATTATCCTTCTGGAAATCTCGTAAAGATTGTTCATTGTTTCATCCTAATATTCCTGCAAGATCTTCTCCCATGGACTTTATGGCATCGTCAGACGTCAATTTCAGGAATATATCCTCCAGTCTTTCTCCCGAACTCCTATCCCTGATCCTTATTTCCTCCATAGATCCCTCCTCAACAACGCTACCATGATAAAGTATTGAAATTTTCTGGCAAGTTGATTCAGCAATCTCTAGAACGTGGGTTGAAAACAATATGGTCTTCCCTCTCCCGGCAAGAGCACGAATCAGGTCCTTCACCACCCTTGACGATCTCGGATCGACACCCTTCAAAGCCTCATCAAGCACCAGAATCTGAGGGTCGTGAATGAGCGCAGAGGCAATGGAAACTTTTTGCCTGTTTCCAAACGAAAGTGATCCTATGGGTTCATTTACATAATCCATGAGCTCAAGTGCACTGAAGAGAGCCCCTGTTCTCTTTTCAAAGAGAATACGGTCAATTCTTCTTACGGAGGCCACGAACCCAAGATATTCTGAGGGGGTCATGGATTCATAAAGAACAGGATCTTCAGGCACATATCCAATTAATTCCTTTAATTTTAAGGGAAATTCAGCAGGATCCATTCCCAGCACCCTAACAGAACCTGAGTCTCTGTGAGTTATGGCGCAGATTATCCTCATCAGGGTGGTCTTTCCGGAACCGTTTGGTCCAAGGATTCCCCAGACAACCCCAGATGGTATGTTCAGGTTGATGTTCTGTAAAGCCCTGACATTTCCATAGGATTTTGAAAGGTTAGCTATAGTCACAACGTTTTCCATTCAATGCTAATGTCTCAAAGGAATAATGTATTTTTCCAACAGGATGATTTAAGCGATACCTAGGGCTTACCTGTTGTGCATGGTGAAAGATTGCAGTGTGGAATCGACGAGGCGGGGAGAGGTCCGGTAATCGGTCCAATGGTTATGTGTATTGTTTGCGGCGATGGAGAAAAACTTCAGAATACAGGTGCAAGGGATTCAAAGACGCTTTCCCCCGGCTCCAGGTCGTACATATATGACAGGATAAGACAGACAGCAGATCTGGTTGAAACCTTAGTGTTTCAGGCAAACGAAATAAGCGAAATGATGAGCAGGATGACGCTAAACGAGATAGAGCTTCACGGTGCGATTGAACTCCTGAAGTATGCCATATACCCAACCTATGTTGACTCGTTCGATGTCAGTCCTGATCGCCTGGCACAATCTCTCACAGGGATCTCAGGCAAGGTCGTGATATGTGAACACAAGGCGGACAGCATCTATCCTTCAGTTTCTGCTGCGTCAGTTATAGCGAAGGTTGACAGAGACAGGGCGATCGAAACACTGAAAAAAGAATATGGTGATTTTGGGTCAGGTTACCCTTCAGATCCCCGTACAGTTAAGTTCATAGAAGAGTCACTTTCACATGGGCGATCTCTGGATCCAATAATTAGAACAACATGGGAAACATTCAGAAGGATCAATTCCAGAAAAGGAAACTCGAAACTTCTGTGAAATCATGGGATGCAAAAGTGCATCCGAAAGTCCTGCCGATTTGCAAATATAGGCTTTTTGGAGATTTTCGCCATCTGGACTTGAGAACATATTTATAGAGATTAAAACTCTAGAGTCCGTGCCGAACGATTTTATATTGACAGACAAGACGGATCAGGCAGACGACTATAATGAAAGAGGAATTTCATTCTTCAACCTCACTAAATACCCTGAAGCCATCAAAGAGTTCACGAAAGCCATCAAGTTGGTCTCAACAGATCCGGATTATTACTATAACAGGGGACTGACATACTATTCCATGAAAATGCTAGAACAGGCCATAAAGGACTACAGATCGGCTGTGGATATTAATCCTGAAAATGCCGACTATCACAATGCACTTGCCTCGGCTCTCGAGGATCATGGCGATCTTAAAGAGGCGATGGAACATTTTAATGAGGCCATCAGGATTGAGGGTGACGTACCAGACTTTTATTATAACCGGGGAAATCTGTTCAGGAAAATGGGAGAGAACGAGAAAGCCCTTTCAGATTTCACTAAGGCGGTCGAACTGAATTCCGCTGACCAGATTTTCCTTTACAGGCATTATGAGATGCTGATGGACCTGGAAAGGTATGAGGAGGCAGCCAGAGACATGGATGTAGCCATTAACCTTGTTCCTGGAAGCGCTTTTTTTGTGATATCCAAGGCAGATGCACTGGAGAAAGCAGGGAAAATCCATGATGCAGTAAAGCTTCTTGATAATATCCTTGAAACAGATCCCGACAACATTGATGTCAGGGAGAGAGCCAGCAGACTCAGGGAAAAGATCCACTAGAAGTAATCGGCTATATGATCCCCATATAAGATCTCCCTGGCATGCTCTATTTTTGATTCCAGGTCAGATCGGTCTTCTCCAATAAGGTTCACATGCCCCACTTTTCTTCTCCTGCGCACCTGTTTTCCATACCAGTATATTCTCGATCCATCTATATCCAGTATTTTTTCCCGGGTCTTGTTATCAAGATCTCTCCCCACTATGTTAAGTATGCCGCTGGGACAGAAGAGTCTGGGAGTCATAAGAGGAAGTCCTGCCACAGCTCTGATATGTTGCTCGAACTGAGATATCGACGATCCCAGCAGTGTGTGATGCCCGGAATTGTGAACCCTAGGTGCGAACTCGTTTATGATCGGTTTTCCCCCCTTAATGAAGAATTCTACAGAAAGAACGCCGATATAGTTAAGAGCATCAGACAATTTTGACGCAATCTCCCTCATGCCGTAATTCTGAACTGGAGATGAATTATAGAGAAGCATCCCAGAATAATTGACATTTAAGGATGGATCGAAGAATATCTTCTTTCCAGTTCTGTCCCTGGCCATAATTATGGACGCCTCAAAGTCATAATCAACGTATTCCTCAATCACATAAGTATCAGCAATCATGCTGAGATTATCCCTGTTCTTCTTGTCAATATATGCCTGACCCTTTCCATCATATCCCCCACTGGATGATTTCACGACTGCCTTTTCGAACATTCCGGCCTTCCTTCTTGCGTCATCGAGGCTGTTTGCGACGTAAAAATCAGCTATGGGAAAGCCATTGTTCCTGAGAAATTCCTTTTCCCTGTAGCGTTCCTTCTTAAGGTTGATTGCCAGAGAGTTCGGTGAAAGTTTTTGATCATTTTCAGCCCTTTTTATGGCAAGGTCACTGACATGCTCGAATTCATACGTGACAAAATCAGACGACCCGACAAACTCATTTTCAGACCCTGTGGTGAAAAATTTATCCGCCAGGGACGCGGCAGGACCAGGCTCAATATCAAATACATTAAAACCTATACCTAACGGTTTTGACTCAAGTATCATCATCCACCCTAACTGCCCTGATCCAATTATTCCGATCCTGTTCAAAGTCTGGTATCCCTCACCTTGCTATTTTCAGTCTTGCGGTAATCGGAAAGTTTCCTGCCTATTTCGGGATATTTGATTGCCAGTATTCTAAGTGCAAGCAGGGCAGCGTTTCTGGAATTCCCAATCGCAACTGTTCCTACAGGTACCCCGGAAGGCATCTGGACTATTGAAAGGAGAGAATCCAACCCTGAAAGGTGTTTAGTTGGTATCGGGACCCCTATCACAGGCAAAGCGGTCAATGATGCGGTCATGCCGGGGAGGTGTGCCGCACCTCCGGCACCAGCTATTATTACCTCTATTCCCCTGCTCTCTGCGCTGGTTGCGTATTCGAACATCAAATCCGGTGTCCTGTGTGCAGAAACTACTTTCTTTTCATAATCTACACCAAACAGATCCAGAATCTCAAAGGCACCGGTCATGTGCTCAAGGTCGCTGGAACTTCCCATTATAATTCCTATTTTCGGCACGTAATATAATCACATCATATTATACGTTTTTTCCTGCCGATCATTTCAACTGCAAAGGAATTGACGCCTTCATAATCCGGTTCATGATGGCCAGTCCAATGCCATTTTCCGGGAACGTTTCAATGATTCCCATTGATTTTCCAGATCTGTCAAGTTCTCTAAAGGATCTGAACAGATTATGCGCAATAGTGTAAGGATCACTTCTCTTTCCGATTATTATTTTGTAGCCCTGCACATTTCTGCCTGTTTCTTCAGAACACAGGAAAGCGTATTTATCGCCTTCCTCGGTTTTGGACAGTTCAACAAGATTATCAGGACCGGTTCTGTAAAGAACCTTTTTTGGGGAGTAATGTCTGTACTTCATGCCTGGTGTCAGTGGAATCTTTACCTCTCCCACTATGTGCTCAACAATTATCTGGCCGAATGCATACTCCAGATCTTCAAGGGTAAAGGCACCAGGTCTCATTAGTCTGTACGGGCGAGATGTCATATCTATTATTGTAGATTCAAGGCCATATTTTGGAGGTTCTCCCTCAATTATAACATCCACTTTACCATCGAGATCGTTAATAGCGTCAGCTGCGTCAACAATGCTTGGTTCACCAGCCAGGTTTGCGCTTGGTGCTGCGATGGGAACTCCTGAAAGCCTGATAAGTTCACGGGCGATAGGGTTATCGGGGCATCTGACGACAACAGTCTCAAGTCCAGCTGTGCACACACTAGATACGAGATTGTTCTTCTTCAGCATAATGGATAGAGGAGCAGGCCAAATTTTTGAAATCCTTTCAATAGGAATTTTTTGATCTGCAGAAATTACGCCGAATATGTCTTCCACGCCTGCAATATGGACAATAAGAGGATTATCGGCAGGCCTTCCCTTTGCAGCAAATATCTTTCGGGATGCAACGTCAGAATATGCATTTCCTCCAAGTCCATAGACAGTTTCTGTTGGGAAAACGACTATACCGTCACTCCGGATGGCATCTGCCGCAACAGCCATTTTTTTAGCATCTATGTTTTTCGAATCAATCCGTATGATTTCAGTTCTCAATATTTATCCAGGTTAGTGATGATTCTTTTATAATAGTTAAAAATTAGCATGATGATTTATCATGGAAATATCAAGATATGACATAGAGCTGGATCTTTCGGAGGATCAGGACGAGTACCCGGGAATAGAAACAATTATGGTGAAGAGCTGGAGCGGGGATTTCTTCCTCCATGCAGTAAACATGGATATCCTTACCGTTGAGATAAACAGCGAGAAGAGTAAATTTGACTACGATAAGCATTCAGGTGTAATAAAATTCAAAGATCAGGTCAGAGATGGATCAGAGATCAGGATCACATTCAATGGACACATTTCAGACAGTCTCATGGGGCTTTACAAATGCAGGACTAACAACGGATACGCTCTGAGCACCCAGTTTGAATCAGTTGGTGCAAGGATGATGTTTCCGTGCAGGGACGAACCCGAGTACAAGGCAATATTTCATCTCAAGATCAGGATCCCGGAGGAATTCAGCGCCATTTCCAATATGCCGCCAATGAATTCAGGCAAAGAGGGGAATGTAAAGGTTGTAGAATTCGAGGATACCCCACGCATGTCCACATATCTGGTTTATGTTGGAGTAGGGAAATACTCGGAAGTTACAGATTCTTCCCAGAAACCCGACATAATCATGGCGTATCCAGGGAGCTCGATCCCAAGCACAAACTTCCCACTCGAGGTGGCCAGAAAATCCATTTCCTACTACGAGGACTATTACGGAATAAGGTATGCGCTTCCAAAGATGCATCTTCTCGGAATACCTGAATTCGGATCAGGTGCCATGGAGAACTGGGGGGCGATCACCTTCAGAGAAACCGCACTCTTTGTGAATAAGAATTCGAGTCAATCGACAAGGAAGTGGGTGTCGGATACCATTGCACACGAAATAGCGCACCAGTGGTTCGGGGATCTTGTGACAATGAAATGGTGGAACGACCTGTGGCTGAATGAAAGTTTTGCAACATTTATGTCATACAAGGCTGTAAACACAATCTATCCTGAATTTGATATGTGGGGCGATTTTGTCTCATCTGAGACTGCAATGGCAATGGCAGGAGACTCGCTCGAGAGCACGCACCCAATCAACGTTGAGGTTAAGGATCCGGAGGAGATAGCACAGATATTTGACGAAATAAGCTACGGCAAAGGAGGAAGCGTACTGAGAATGATCGAATCCTACGTGGGAATTGAGAATTTCCGCAAAGGTATCTCACTGTACCTTAAGCAGCACTCCTACAAAAACGCAAAGAACGAGGATCTATGGAACTCAATAGAAAAAGCATCAGGAATGCCGGTCACTGCAGTCATGTCACAATGGATAAATCGTCCCGGTTATCCGTTCATAAGCACGGAAAGAAGCAATGGCATGATTAGGCTCACACAGCAGAGATTTTTGCTCAACGGTAAAAGTTCTGATGAAACCTGGCCCCTTCCAGTCCTGATCAGGAGAAGATCAGGTGTAGACAGTTTGCTGATGAACGAAAGATCAGTGGATATTCAAGGGGATGATATAGTTTCGTTGAACTATGATTCTATAGGCTTTTACAGGGTTCTATACGACGAGAAGACGCTGGAGGAAATACTGAAGAATTTGGACAAGATGAACAATCTGGAAAAGAGAGGTTTTCTTTCAGATACATTCGCTATGCTGCAATCCGGAAAAATTCCGTTTGATAAATACCTGTCAACGGTATCGAGACTCACAGAGGAGAAGAATTACCTGATACTTAAGGAAATAGCGTCACAACTCTATAATATGTACTCAATAGACCCTACCAGCAAACCTCTGCTGGACTTCTCCAGGAAATTCTACTCCACAGCACTGAAGAACCTCGGCTCAAAATCAAAGGATGAAGACATCAATATCTCGATTCTCAGGGGAGATTTAAGGGAGAAGCTGTCTGTGATTGATCAGGGGTTCGCCAAAAATCTAGCATCTGATTTCAGGAATTTCTTCAGTATTGACGGCGAGTTGAGACGATCTGTTGCAATAGCATATGCTGTTGACACAAACGATTTTGAGGAGCTCTACAGCAGGTACAAGGATGCAAAGACGGATGAGGACAAACTTTACCTTCTCTCGGGCCTCACATGGCTGAAAGGCAGGGCAAACTTCGAAAGAATAACAGAAATGCTACAGGAAGGAGAGATAAAGATGCAGGATTCGCTCAGGATTTATGCTGGGTTTATATATAACCCGGCTGCGAGAGAGTTCATGATAAGCATCTTTAAGTCAGCAGTGGAGACGCTTAGGAAAGTCTTTGAAGGCACGGGATATGCATCCCGTATAATCGAGGGTGCGCTGCCAATCCTGGGAATAGACCAGAGGGAAAAGATGCTAAGCCTCATTGAATCTGTGAAAGGACCAGACATTAAAAGTGGTATAAACAAGGGCATGGAGTACCTCGAAATAAACCTAAGGCTGAAGAATGCAATAGATGCCTACGCAATGAATGTCTACTGATATTTCAGCCGGTAGATGACACCTGTTACAGCCTATCTTATTTTTGCTCCATCTTTTACATTTTTCTCTGGGAATGCTGATATACCATTCACGTTCAGCGGCAGATCTGTGCCATCAATGCTTGCGAATGCTCTAATATCCCCATCCACCCTATTCACATGAAGGTTAAATTTCGACAGATCATCTATCTCCACCATGTTCTGACCGTTGAAAGAATATTCTCCCAAATCTACACTTGACCCGGGCTTGACATTATCCGGAAGTGTGATGAAACTGGTCACAGTCCCATCGTCTGCTGCCAGAAGCATACCTTCTGAGGTCTCCCCTCGTATTCTGGCTTTTTTGAGGTTTGAGACCACAACTATATTTCTGGAAACCAGTTCTTCCGGTTTGTAGTGAGATCTAAGGCCGGCAACAAGATGAATCTTTCTGTCACCTAGATCAACTTCCAGAAGGTAGAGGCGATCTGCGGAAGGATGATCCCTGACGGAAAGGATCTTCCCGACCCTCAGATCCAGGGAATTGGGGTTGTCATTCGGTATTTTCAATGGCACAAATGGCGGATTGGTCTTTTCAAGGTTGAGGTTGCTGAAATTATATGACAGATCTTCGACGCCATTCTTCTCAATCAGTGAAGTTCTTCCAAGGTTTTTCCATATTCTTGAAGCCGATGATGGAATTATTGGATAGATCATCACAGTAAGGTATGAAGAGAGCACATAGATGATGGAGAGCTTCTCAGCGCAACCAGCAGGATCGATCTTAAGTAACTTCCATGGCTCAGACTCATTGAAATAGGCATTGGCAGACTGGACAAGATCAATCCATGTCTTCAGGGCCTTCTTCACCTCAACATTTTGCATGAAGTTCTTGTATTCATCGAACAGTGAAAACGCCTTCCTCAAAATCTCAAGGTCTTTCCCAAGTGGATTTTTAGGGTAGCTAAGGTTTATCCCGTTGTTGTGCACAAAAGAAGTGAGCCTGTGGATAAGATTTCCATATTTTGAGATCAACTCTGTGTTGACTTTATCTTCCATCTCGGTCACCGAGAACTCAGAGTCACCGTTTTCAGGAAGAACTGAAGCAATGTAATAACGTATGTAATCCTTATCAGCTACCTTCAGCATCTCGTCTACAAGGAATCCAACTCCACGGCTCTTTGAAAATTTCTCTCCATTGTATTTGAGATACTCATTTGCAGGTATATCGTAAGGGAGGTTCAGTTTTGCATTTCCCATCAGTATTGCCGGAAGCATGACAGAATGAAAAGGAATGTTATCTTTTCCAAGGAAGAAATAAGATCTGGTATCACCAGTCCAGAACTGCTTCCAGTAGTCAGGTTCCCCGATGGACTTTGAGTAAATTTTCGCCGCTGATATATAACCTAGCAGAGCTTCGAACCATACATATATTCGCTTATTTTCATAACCTTTCAGCGGAATAGGGACGCCCCATGCGAGGTCCCTTGTTATGGGTCTCTCCTTTAGGCCCGATTCTATGAAATTCCTGGTAAAGGAGAGAACATTCGATCTCCAGTTCTTTCTTCCAGATACCCATTCAAGCAGGTCTTTCTGAAACAGATCAAGTCTGAAGAAGAAATGTCGTGTTTCCCTGAATTCGGGGGTAGTTCCAGAAATAATGCAGATCGGGCTGATCAGATCTTTAGGATCAAGAGTTTTACCACAGTTATCACACTGGTCTCCCCGAGCTTTGTCATAACCACAATAAGGGCATGTTCCAGTAACGTACCTGTCAGGCAAAAACCTGTTACATTCTTTACAGTAGGGGGAAACCATTTCATGTTCCGACAGATACCCTTTATTCAGGAGGTCGAGGAATATCTCGCTTACGAATTCTGTATGTTCCTGGTAGGTAGTACGTGAGAATATGTCGAATTTTATGTCCATTGCATTGAAGGATGCTTGAATTTCCCGGTGATATTTATCCGCTACAGCCTGGGGTGTTGTGTTCTCACTCTCGGCTTTAATGGTGATGGGAGTTCCGTATTCATCTGTCCCCGAAACAAATAATACGCTATTGCCCATCATTCTGTTGTACCTCACAAAGATATCACCGCCGAGGTAGCAGCCCGCAATGTGTCCCAGGTGAAGAGAGCTGTTTGCATAGGGCAAGGCACAGTTTACAAGAACCCTCATCTCTAATTCATTCTCCTTCCGGCTAATTTCTATCTCTGATTTCATTCTTTGCATAGGGAATATTCATTACGTAAAGCGGAGCAGAAAATCCTGAGGTTCACA
Organism: Thermoplasmataceae archaeon; assembly: GCA_043196285.1. GTDB lineage: Archaea > Thermoplasmatota > Thermoplasmata > Thermoplasmatales > Thermoplasmataceae > JAKAFX01. Next base: position 56,626 of record JBBYJL010000001.1, read on the forward strand.
ACCTTTACCTGGTCATCCAATTTCCCTGTTTCCAGAATGTAAAAAGGCCATATATTGCAGCCGCGAACATTAATACGAGCGCAATCGAACCATAGGCAAAGGTTTTGAGCTTCTCCTTTACCATTGTAGCTGAGACTGCGATGCCAAACACGGCAGATCCAAAGATATTGGCAACGGTCGTGAAAACCCTGGCAAGTAAAAATTTATCAGCCACATGAAACCCCATGAACGTACTCGTGAAAACAAAAACTGTGTATTTCTCAAGGAAATAAACATCAAGATGACCTATATGATGGTAAATCGGGATAAGGTAAAGACCAAACCTGAGAAAACCTATTATGAAGAGAAGCAGTGGAATTATGTAGACGTAGAATATCTCGAACGAATAGAACGATCCGGCCTTCTTCAGTGTGCCATTTTTCGCATCCCTGAAAAGAGAAACCCATCCAGTCCTGGACCATCTGACCTGTTGCTTGAAATAAGACTTGAAATCCTTCTGGCTCTTCGTGTTCACGGTCACATTGAAATTTCTAGCAATTCTGTATCCACTATTAATGACAAAACTGCTCAGCTGCCTATCATCACCAAGCAGACTCCTCTTGCCCATTACCTTATAATCAGTGAATTCTTCGCTCAATATGAAGTCTCTAACGAGATTTGTCCGATAAACAGAACAGGCGCCATCGAGGTAAAGGACATTACCATGCATTGAAGTGGCCTTCAGTATAACCTCTCTGGCCCTCTCACCAAACTCAGAACTGTATGAAACTGCAGAACCGTTGTTGTCTATCTTGATCAGCCCGCTGACACCTCCAACATCATCCTCAAATTTCTTGAGCAGTTCATTGACGCCATTGGGAGGCAGCACAGCATCACTGTCTACGAACATTACAAACGGTGTATCAACAAGCTTCATTGCATATGCAATGGCCTTTCTCTTACCCTCTCTCTTTGCCTTGTAAAGAAAGGTTCCGCCAGAAGATTCGGTAATACCCCTGTAAGGTTCCAGAGAAGAGTCCCCGACAACTATGAACCTCGATCCCTGATAACGAAGGCCACCTATCACTCTTTCAAATGTACCCACATCTTCATTGTACACAGGAACTATTATGGTTACATCCTTCGGGGAATAGCCCTCGACATTTACTTTATCATGGTAGAAAACAGAGCTGTAGGAATTGATCAGATAATAAATCAGGGAAATTACTGAAAATACGAAAACCAGGAAGTAAATGTAAAAAAATATCATAACTCTAATTATTTCAATTCAGGCTTAAACATTTAGGTACATTCAAACTTGCTAATTTTACATGATAATCATCCAGAAGTAAATGAAAAATGATCATGAAAATAGTTACCAAGATTTAATTTTGATGGAAGGATTAGCCATAATTGTCTAAGATAGAGGATGCATTCCTTTTCACTCTCATGGCGTCGTTCTGGGCCCTGAATTACCCAATCCTAAAAATCGCCCTTAATCTTGAACCTCCGTTCGTGATACTCCTGTTCAGGGTCATGTTTGCAGCACTGTTCGCCCCGTTGTTTTTGAGGGGTGAAACCTTCCGTGGAATGAATCTTCATGAAAACATAAAAATTTTTGGAATAGGGCTGCTCAACATAGTTATCTTCATGGGGTTTTGGTTCGTTGGAGAATCATACGTTTCGGCATCAGTCAGTTCAATTCTCATCTACTCCTATCCTATTTTCAATGTCATGCTCTCAATTTTGATTCTGAGGGAAAGGATCTCAGCTGGTATATCAATGGGAATTATACTTGGTTTTACTGGTCTTTTCCTGATATCTTTTCATGAGTATTATATTACCAGTGCATTGGGGTTAATATTCCTGATAATTGCTTCAGTTTCCTGGGCGTTAGGGACCGTGCTTTATAAGAAATTTCTCGGAAGGACATCTCCACGGATGGTCAATTTTATGCAGTATATTTACTCTATACCAATCCTGCTGATCCTGTCTTTTGTGGCAGATCCGGCATTCGTCTATTCGCTCAGTTATAAGTTCCTGATCCTGATGATCTATATGGGCTCACTTGGCACAGCCTTTGCTTACCTTATATATTTCCGGCTGTTCAGGAAATACAGTGTTTCTTCAATTTCATCTTACTTTTTTGCTGTTCCGGCCTTGTCAGTTGTGTTCAGTTTCTTCATACTCGACGAAAAAAGTTCCATCGATATCTACATAGGCATGATACTGATCTCGGCAGGGATATTCCTCAGCTCCAAATACTCGCAATAAAAATTGCGGGTTTTCCGGGATATCTGGATCAATTTACCAGGGAGATCATCTGCATTCTTCCCTGTCATTATTGCTCAAACAGTAACGATATATACACACCATAACATTCCAGTCTGGCAGATGACAGTGCTAGACGATCTTTGCACAAAAATAGTGCAATGCAAGAAGTGCGATCTCCACTATTTCAGAAAAAGGGCAGTTTGTGGCAGAGGAGCGGCCACCTCCAGCATATTCCTTATAGGGGAGGCTCCAGGATCAAAAGAGGACGAAACAGGGATCCCTTTCGTGGGTAGAAGCGGTGCTATGCTGGATGGTATACTGTCTGAAATTGGGGTAGAAAGGAAAGATTTGTTCATAACAAATGCCGTAAAATGCAGACCTGGCAGGGGAAAGCAACCAAGGATCAGCGAAATAAAGACATGTTCCACATATCTGAAGAATGAGATTGAATTTCTGAAGCCGAAAGTAATCATACCGATGGGGAATTCTGCCCTGAAATCACTTGAACTGATACTTGGAATAAAGATGGACAATGTGACGAGTTCCAGTGGAAAATTCTTCATGGTTAAGAATATTATAGTCGCACCACAGTTTCATCCCGCTGCTATCCTAAGAAATCCAAAACGGAAAGAGTATTTTAAGGATCATATGAACAAGGCATTTTTGCTTGCCAAGAACATACCTGCAAGCGTGGACGAGGAATTTATCAGGGTAAATAAAATTAAGATTATTTGAAAATTTATACCTGATATAGCTGGTAGTTGGGGGGCTCGGATATAATCTTGATGTCATGTGGGTGACTCTCCCTGAGCCCCGATGCAGTAATCTTGACGAACCTTCCTTTTTCCTGGAGCTCCTCAATGTTTTTTGCACCGACGTATCCCATCCCTGACTTCACGCCCCCTATTAGTTGGAAAAGGACATCTTCAACTTTTCCCCTATAGGGAACAGCACCTTCAACACCTTCCGCCACAAACTTGTTTCCCGACAATTTTCCATATCGATCGGAAACTCCTCCCCTGATTGCACCTATAGATCCCATACCCCTGTAGGTTTTGTATTTCCTACCATTGATGATCATCTCAACTCCTGGGCTTTCCTCAGTTCCAGCCAGCAGGGACCCGAGCATTATGGTACTGGCTCCAGCAGCAAGCGCTTTAACCATATCTCCTGAATACCTGATCCCTCCATCAGCAATAACAGGAACTTTGTGTTCCTTTGCCACATCCGCAACCTCTGATATTGCAGTCAACTGTGGAAATCCAATACCTGCGATGATGCGAGTGGTACAGATAGAACCCGGTCCAATGCCCACCCTAAGTGCATCCACTTCAAGGGATATAAGATCCTCTGCAGCCTCTTTAGTTGCAATATTTCCAGCAACTATGTCAATGCTCACGGCCTTTCGCAGTTTCTTTATGGAGTCAAGCACATTAGTGTTATGTGCATGTGCAGTATCGACAACGATTGCATCGGCGCCAACCTTCTCAAGGTTCACAGCTCTTTCTATGTCAAATGGTCCCACAGCAGCGGCTACAAGGAGTTGTCCATCACTGTCTCTGGTAGCTTCCGGATATTTCTGTCTTGTCGTTATGTCTTTGGAGGTGATAAGGCCGACAACCCTTCCGTTCTTGTCGACTAATGGAAGTTTCTCTATCCTGTTCTTGTAAAGTATCCTTCTGGCTTCATCAATCTCAACATCCTCTGGTGCGTAAATCACGTCCCTGGTCATTACGTCTGAAACCTTATGCTTGTCGTTCCCTACAAAATCCAAATCTCTCTTAGTGACAATGCCAACCAGTCTATCATTCGAGATAACAGGAAGTCCGGCTATGTTCTTCGATCTCATGATGTTTATTACCTCTTCAATAGACGTGTCAGGCTCTACTGTGTGGACATTCCTGATTCTTAGAGACTCTTCTCTTTTCACCTTGCTGACCATTTGTAGCTGAAGGTTAGTGGAAAGGTTTCTGTGGACGACACCAATCCCCCCGTATCTTGCCATTGCAATAGCCATCTGGTCTTCCGAGACCGTGTCCATGGGAGAACTTACGACGGGTATTTTTAGGGAAATGTTACGCGTAAACTTAGTATCCACCAACGCAAACCTAGGTTCTACAGAACTCCTGCCTGGAATAAGGAGTACATCGTCAAACGTGTATCCCTCCATCATCGCAGAAAATTTTTCCTTAAACATTGTAGAGAATAACCAGTCGATATTTAAATATAAGTGAACTACCACACACCGACGCATGGGGGGTTCCTGATTCAACGACCGACATCTGCCTATATGAATATATTCCATGCATGGCAGAAGTGGCAATCTCCACAGTCGTTAATTCCGGCTTCACCGGTTCTGCCTTTATCAATTCAACCCTCCTTATGTTCCTTGATGCGTTGTAGTCTCTATAAATTATCAGACCGCAGACATCGCAGGGACAGTTTATATCTCCAGGGCAATGACATGCCAACCGTTATAACCGGAATATTGCATCGAATTCGATCCATTACTGGAGAGATTGATCTTGCCCTGTTCGACCGAGGCTTCTACTCAAAGGATCTAATGATCTCGCTGCAAAGCATGGAGATACCATATCTCATATTTGTGCCGAAGAATGATTCCGTGAAGAGGGAACTGGAATCTATGAATTATGGTGAGAAGAGGATCACACAGCATGAATTCTCATTCTATCGGGACGGGAGGAAGATCACGGGGATACTCATCTAGCATTCCTGAAAAGGATATTCGACCACAGGACAGAGGAATACTATGACTGGACATTCGCAATCAGCATGGGTAACGTCGATCTCGAACGAATCATAAAGCAGTAAAGGATGCGTTGGAGAATAGAGACCATGTTCAGGGTTCAGGATGAGGGCAGGATTAAAACAAAGTCGAAACGCATTGAGGTCAGGCATTTCCTGTTCGCATATGAACAGCTTGTGGAATCAATCAGGTATATTTTCTATCATGAGGAGGTGAGCTTCAAGAGGTTTCTCATCGAGTTGAGTGATTCCTGTACAGAAATGGTGAACAACGATGAGAGAAAGGAAAGAACCCGCAAACAGTCATGAATAGAGTCTGTGGGCGGACGACCATTCTTTTCCCATTCTCTCAACCTGTGTAGCTATAGCTGTCTAAAAAGCTAACTCAATTCGGAGATACTGTGAAGGTGGCTGAGATAAAGGACTGGGAAATAACAGGGAGATTAAGTGTAAAAAATGGAATCTACATAGATACCGTACAGCACAAGTTCAGTCGAATAAAAAATATGTGTTAATCCGAGGGAGTTCAGTTATAAACAAATCTACACCTACCGAAGTGTTTTTCCAAGAGAACTTTCTGTTCCTCATTGGGATACAATTTCACAGTGGTAGGTGTTATCGTCATTATAGATATTGATAAAATCTCATAAGTTTTTAGCTCGCCTTCATTGCTTATCCTGCGAAAGCGGAATTCTCAATCGTAATGTCAAAACTCTATTTACAAACCAGCAGTTCAACGGTCAATCGGTATGTGAGCTGTTGCCCTTGATTATGTTAGAGACAAACTCAACGGTTTTCTTTTTGCTATTGTCAAACGTGTAATCTATACTGTTAAAATAAGCTTCGACCGCAGAAGGATTCAGTGTCAACCGGAATGCAGTGAGATCAACGGTGGGCCTGATCAATGACCTGTATTTTTTTATTGCCTTTGATATTGTGGCTGCATAGCTTGAACAGTCCGCGCTTTTTGAGCAGACAGTTACAGCATATACAGGCGGCATATGGAACAACCTTGAAAATTCGTGACCCACATCAATCAGAATCCTGATGCCAGGTTTATAGGCCTTAAGGGCCTCATCTCCTATGACCAGGGCATATTCCTCCTCTTCAAGTAATTCATCTACATAAGTTCTCTTCGATGGATGGAACTCGGCCCTGATGCCCATCTTCTTAAGCACTTCATTTGCATATAAAACCGTGGTTTCCGTGTGTGCAGTAACTGCAATGTGTATGTTCTCCCTAAGATCCTCCTTTCTGGAGGCAATAACTGCAGAAATTGTTGCTGATTTAGAACTTATTGTCGCAGACTCCATCAGATCGAGCTGATCTGAATGCTGAAAATATGAGACTAGGGAAACCATCCCACCTTCTAGCTCTCCGGAGAGTATTTTTGACAGTATTTCGCGAGGCCCATATCTCATAAAGGAATAACGATCATTAAGTGCCAGATAGAAAGGATCGCTGTGGGCAAAACTTATGATTCCAAACAAAAACGCTCACGCCTGTTTTCCTATCTCAATTTTCTTCGGTTTCCTGAGGTTAGTGATCATGTCGTCAACCATCCTCTCGAAATCATAACTGAACTTAAATCCCCAGTCTCTTGAAGCCTCTGAATGATCAATTGTTTCAGGCCAGCTGTCTGCTATGGACTGTCTGAAATCAGGAACGTATTCCACAGAGAAATCCGGGATCCTCTTCTTTATTGCGTTTTCAAGATCTTTTGGAGTAAAGCTAAATGCAGAAATATTGTAGTCGGTATGATGACTGAGGACCGAAACATCCGCCTCGTAAAGCTGTAAAAAGGCGTTGATTGCGTCCGGCATGTACATCATAGGAAGCATTGTGTCATCTTTTAAGAAACATGTATATTTCTTGTTCGCTATGGCATAATGAAACATCTCAACGGAGTAATCTGTTGTCCCTCCTCCCGGCATTGCAGAATAGCTTATGAGTCCAGGGTACCTGAGCCCTCTGACATCAAGGCCAAATCTGTAAAAATAATAGTTTCCAAGTATCTCTGTTGCCACCTTTGTGACTCCGTACATGGTTCTTGGCTTGGTCACAGTGTCAACTGGAACATCTTTTTTAGGGGTCTCATTTCCAAATACTCCTATAGTGCTTGGGATCATTATCTTTGAAAGTTTTCTCTTAAGTCCAGCCTCCAAAATATTGTATGTACCCAGTAGATTTATCTGGAACGCTTTTTGAGGATTTTTCTCACCAGTTGCTGACAGAATTGCTGCCAGGTGAAACACAGATTCAACATGGAAATCATCAATTGCCCTGATAATTGAATCAGCGTTTGAAACATCAATGATGGAATTCCTGAATCTTTTAAGATCAGGTGGCGTCGGAATTACATCCGATATGATGACATTCTCAGTTCCATATCTTTTCTCCAATTCAGGTATTAACTCTCTGCCAACCTGCCCATACGCACCTGTAACAAGAATTGTGCCCATTAGCACTAAATCCTCTTAATGCTATTAAATATTAATTCTAACAAGAGTTTTGCATTAATTATATTGGACGTCTTTTATGAATATCTTTGAGGCCCATCGAGAAAACTCTTGCCGATCTATATGGATCAGCCATTTATTTCCTTATTGCGATGAGAAGGAGATCGCCATATTCCATGAATGCTCTGAACAGGGATTGAAGAAACTCTTAGCCGATCCACTTCTTCCTCTTCTCAGAGCGATAGGGGATGTCCGGGTATCCACTCAGAGATCGGATACTTG
>JBBYJL010000034.1:0-12655 GCA_043196285.1 Thermoplasmataceae archaeon
TCCTTCCCGAGCCAGAAGCATCAGGCATGCTCCTGGTGTACAGGTATTCATCCATCATGGATGGCAAAGAGGTTGCCGCACTCACGGGGAACGGATCTCCGCAAAGATCGAGGCCACGGAGGGTTATGGCCAGTGTAACCAATCCTTCCTACCTTTGCATAAGTATAAAGTGTTTTTCGGGATATTTACAATAGGTTCATAACTTCTTCAGCTTTCATTGTCAATAACATGTAGATTAATAGTAAATAAAACTGTCATTTATATTTACCGTAATTCCAAGGAATGGTAGGACAATATACGAGAAGAGGGATATGAAATAAATATGTCCCATACTCTTAAATTCATAACTCCTAATTTAAGCCCGCGTCCTTTCGAGAACGATTAAATAAGCAACCCATAATAAATTACTAAAATGATAAAATCACCTAAAATACAACCAGATAAGCCATCAGGCTTATGATCAGAATCTGTAAACCCATCTGTACAAGTGCTCCTCTTGAACCCAGTATCAGAAGTCTGGAAATCTCTTCCCTGTTAACATTTCCTCGTTTTATATTCAAATAGATCTTGAGGGATGCTGGAAAAATAGTTGCAAAACCTACCAGTACCAGAATACTTCCGATTATGATTATCCATGTGAATACAGGACTGTAGATATTGAATATACCCTCCCTGGATGCCAGTACGTAACCCGCGAGTGGAGTGATAATGGAGGTTGCGGGAATGAAGAAAAGAGTCATGGGTAGAATTCTCTTTGCAATATGGATCTTCGAGTCATAGTCAATGGTTGAAAGCACTGATATAAAAATCAGACCGTAGAATACATCAACCCCAGTCCATACTGCACCTAGCAGTACATGGATATAGTCGAGAAATAAAATGCTCCCCTCGACATATATACCAAGAAATGCAGCAGCAGGAACTATTACAGAAATTAATCCCGCTCGGTTGACATTCTTCATATTACCCTCGGGAGAGCTCAAATGGGCACCCCCGTTGCAAAGTGAGCCATGAAAACTATAATTACTATCTGGAGGACAAGCTGTGACAGCGACAGCTTGAGATTAAACATAGTCAATCTGACTATTTTTTCTATATTTCTGCTTCCCTTTAGAATTTCTGAATAAATTCTCAACTCATTTGGTAGGAATATCAGAAGTCCCTGCACAGTAAGTACCAGTGCAATTGCAGCAGTAAAAATGAAATAGAGAGAAAATAAGTCTATACCAAGACTCAACGCGAGATACACTCCGGCAGTAATGGTAGTCGTGGCAACTGATGGCATGAAGAAAAGCATCGTCGGTATGAGACGTTTTGAAACCTCCGCCCTTTCGATATTCGTCAGGCCCCTCATTATGAATGCAAAGAACAGACCCATCACAAGATCCATTCCGGTCCACGCTGACCCTACAACCACATGAAAGTACTCCAGGAAATAGAAGTTTCCACTAAAAATTATAATGACAAGAATTAAGATGGGAATAATCAGCATCGGAAGGCCTCTACCCATTGACGATCTGATTGTGAAATTCCCTGCCGATAGGTTCGACCTGGATTGAAAATCCATCATTTAAGACCTCCTAGCGCTATCGCAATCAGTTCACAATCTTTCATGCAGATGTCGTTGCAACTTGTTGTACGCATTGAGGATGCATGATATTTAGAGATATAAAATATAACTTGATAATAACTACCTTTCTCCAGCAGAGTTACATTTGATTGGCAGTTGTGGAATTCATTCAGATTTTTATGGACCTTTCCATACAGGAACTTCCTCCATAAGCTGGAGATTCTCATCTCCACTTTCTCCTGGGCTATTAGACTTCCCATACTCGTCCCTGTTGATTCGCCGGAATAGTAAAACTAACAAGAATATGGCAACCGATCCCGGTATCCACATCATTAGAGGATAGTACAAATCATATGGATAGGGGTATCTTGTCTCAAAGATTATCTCTGCTGATTCCACTGATCCGGCAATAAAGAGTTCCAGGGCGACAAACGCGTAAAGATAAAGAACCTTCCTGATGCCATTGCGCAGGATATCTCCTCTTTTGTAAATAAGATAGATTAGGTAAATACTTGCAGCCGTCGCAATGGCGTAAGATGGGATCTCCAGCCAGAAGTGGGGGAAAATCATAAGTGTTACAAGAACGAAGAATCCGGAGTATCCTAGTGCAGTTCCTTCCACCGCAATGATCAGTGAGGTGACAATGCTGGAATCAAAATAGAGGAGAGGGCCTATCACCGGAACAAATTCAACCGATGCTATTGTAAAGTTATGAGGGAATATTGAGAAAATCATAGGGATATAGCTGAGTGAGATTATGCCACGTTGTTCGCTTTTAAATGTGTTATAGAGACCTGAATTGCTGATCGGTAGTGAAGATATTATTATATAGAGAATAAGTTCCGCAATGAATATGATCCAGTAGACGCCCCTGAATTTAAGAATCCCGTTCTTAAAGAAAAAGCTGTTATCTCTCATTGTCTTATTCCAATCTTATTATACCATATATATTTTCATGCAGAGAATGAAGATATAAAATTCCCAGACATGGTTGTAAAACGGAATAACCGACCTTCAAAAAAATATTTAATATCATCAAAGAATTGCATAAAATGGAATCCGTTTCTGCATTCGTGACAAATGCACCTTCAGGTGGTGTCAGAAAGGTAAGGGCAGAGATTGGTGACGATCCCGGAGATCTTGTTCTTCAGCCCTTATACACCGGAATATGCGGCACTGACAGAGGAATAATTGGAGGTTCACTGTCCTTCTCATTCAATCCGCCAGGATGCAGTTACCTCGTTCTGGGTCACGAGGCTATATGCAGAGTTATTGAAAGCCAAAGCAGCAGATACAGAACAGGTGATATAGTAGTTCCAATGGTGAGAAGAAAAGGGAAATGTATCAACTGCAGGATGGGGAGACAGGACAACTGCTCAGATGGGGACAAACGGGAAGCTGGAATAACTGGAAAGCATGGATTCATGCGTGAAGTTTTTACAGAAAGTTCTGAATATGTGGTCAGGGTTCCCACCAACGATTTAGAAAAGGTTGGTGTACTTGCTGAACCACTTAAGAATGTAATGAAGGCTTTCGAGGTATTCGACAGGGTATCCCAGAGATCATATTTCCCGAACGAAGATTATTCAATGGACGGAAAAAACGCCTGGATAATCGGGACTGGTTCTGAGGGTTTCCTCTACTCAATGATGGCAAGAGAGAAAGGGTTCGAAACCTATATCACAAACAGGCATTCAATAGATGAAAATCGTCTGAAGATTCTTGAAAGCTTTGGGATCAATTTCATAGATTATTCCAAAGATCCGGTTGAATCAATAAAAAATATAGATTTTCTCGTTGACACAAGCGGAGACCCATCAACTGTCCTGAGATTTGCCTCCAGAATAAGACAGAACGGAATCCTCATACTTTTTGGAACCAATGAGAGGGCACAGGCAGCACCACTAAGCGGACCATTCATAGATCATGTGGTGGAGAAGAATATCTCGATTGTTGGGTCGGTGGATGGTGCTAAGATGCACTATGAGCAGGCGGTCTCACAACTTGTAAAATGGCATCATTCCAACGGAGGGCACATCGAGTCCCTCATTACCAGTGTCAAAACCCCGGATGATAAGGACATATTTGAGAAAAAAGATGTTAATAATATCAAGACGGTGATATCATGGCAGTGATGTCATGGAACTTGATTTCAAGGCAATTGCTGCTGAAATAATACTAAAACTGTCTGAAGATTTTCGTGGTCTTTCAACAACGATGAATAGAGCCCCGGTACTATGTGCTGTGGCAGTGGAACCTCCAGCCGATACGCTTACCTATATGAGATCAAAGAAGAGAATAGCGAAAAACATCGGTGTTGAGTTCAGGGAGATTATAGTTGCAAAGCAGGATTCTTTGCAGCTTGGAAGCATTATATCAGATCTCGCAAAAGATACTGGCGTAGATGGCATTATAATAGAATCTCCGCTTCCACCCGGGTTCAGCATGAGAGAATTTGCAGATCGCATACCTCCACAGAAGGATGTAGACGGTATCACCTCGGTAAACCAGGGACTTATCGCAGTGAATAATGAGCTGATGCTCCCTGCTACTGCATATGCGATTACGGTAACCGTGGAGAGACTTGGAGTGCCCAAGGGATCACATATAGTAGTTATAAACCGGTCCACGATAATTGGCAGGCCCCTGGCAATGATGCTAACAAACCGGGACTATACAGTGACGATATGCAACAGCAAAACCCTGAACCTCAAAGAGATAGCAAGATCAGGGGATGTTATTGTAACCGGCGTTGGAAAGGCAGGATTCCTTAATGCAGATTTCGTGAAACCTGACAGCATAGTAATTGATGCTGCAATCAATTTCGCTAACGGTAAACTGACCGGTGATTCTGATTACAACAGTCTGAAAAGCATAGTGAGGTACATCAGCCCGGTTCCGGGGGGAATTGGGCAGCTGACTCCGGTGCTCATATTCAGAAACCTCCTTAAATCATTGCAATTGGTTCATGTTCGCCCCACCTGATCGGTATGGATTCGTAAACCCTGAATTACCGCAATTTAACCGTACAATCAAATAAAAAGAATTATCTAACGCATTGCGTTGTAGAATCTATGCCTCTTTTTTCACCGGAATCTTCCGCGATCGAAATCTCTGAATTTCTTCGTTCATATACGAACGGAAAGAACATGGTTGTGGGCATAAGTGGTGGAATTGACAGCAGCGTCGTTTTGATGCTTTGCAAGCTCGTTGACGAAAAAAAGGTCATTCCCGTTTTCATGCCTGACTGCACCACGTCCGCTGATGATTACAGAGACGTTTCTATGCTTGCAAACAGAACCGGCATAGAGGTTACTACGGTGAATATTGATCCTGTCATAAGAGTTATTTCTGAAATAGAGAACATCACGGATAGGAGAATCCTGGGAAATGTCAAGTCACGGACGAGAATGATAATCCTCTATTCCATATCCAACAGCAGGAATGGAATGGTTGTAGGAACAACAAACAGAACAGAATACCTCACCGGGTACTTTACAAAGTTTGGCGACGGGGGATGTGACCTGGAACCCATAGCACATTTATATAAGAACGAGGTCAGAAAACTGGCAGTATATCTGGGTGTACCGAACGAGATCATTCAGAAGAAGCCTTCCGCGGGATTATGGGAAGGACAGACTGATGAGGAAGAGCTTGGAATATCCTATGATGAACTGGACTCAGTCCTTGTGAAACTCTTCGATCAGGGAAAACCGCCGCAAAATGATCTGGAACGAAAGTTTATGGGTATCTACAGTAACACAAGACATAAGAGAATGATGCCCCCATCCATATCAAGAAGGGATGGCTAAATTGTCGCTTGTGCTGGGCGACTTTCTGGACCTTGGCATAATTCTGATCATTGCAGCTTTTGCGATCCCGATATCCAGGAAAGCATCCATGATAGATCTTCCTTTCCTGATACTTTTCGGTTTCATTATTGGACCTGTAACCGGTATTATTTCCCATTCATTTTCCTTATACCTGATGAGCGAGTTTGGAAGCGTTGGCATCGGGCTCCTTGGAATTGTCATCATTTTATATTATGAAAGCCACGGCATAAACTTCAGGATAATAAGAAGGGAACTAATGAGAATTGCCTCCCTCGATACTATTGGAATGGTAATTACAGCGATAGTATCCGGCGTAGTATTTTCACTTATTACGGGAGCTCCACTAATAATAGGATTCCTGTTCGGAGCCATAATTTCTCCAACTGATCCTGCAAGCCTGATTCCAATGTTCAAGAGAATGAACGTCCAGGAGGAGATCTCAGGCATAATAGTGGGAGAAAGTCTATTTAACGATCCGCTTGGCATAATACTGGTTGCCATAGGTATATCACTTGTTGATCCAAGTTCCACATATATCCCGATGTACGCTGCAATCTCCCATTTTTCAGGCGTGTTTGTAGCAGTCCCAATCTTTATCCTTATTCAGATCGCAGTCCCAACATCAGCAGGTATTATTGCCGGATTCTCTGTCATCTACCTGAACAAGATATTCAGTTTTGACAATCTGCTTGTTGGATTTCTGATTGGAGTTGTCCTTCTAGAATTTACAGTGCTTGAAGCAGTTAATATTACACCGTTCCCGGCAGCAATAGCAACAGGAGCAATAATAGGAAATTTCTCTGACAAGAGCATCTTCTGGGAGAGAGAGGCAAATTTCCAGCAAAGCCTTTCCTATCTTTCTAGGGCGTTGATATTCATCCTTCTGGGAAGCATCCTCACACTGAGTGATATCTCAGCCTTCTGGGTTGTCGGGATTCTCCTCGCCTTAGCTGTACTTTTCTTCTCCAGGCCTCTAGCTGTATTTGCTTCTATTCTAGCGGCAAAATTCTCCAGGTCCAGGTTCAGGATCAACAACAGGATGACTCTCTTTATGGGACTCACGGGAACGAAGGGAGCTGTGTCTGTCGTTATGTCACTTGTTCCCTACACCATTGGTATACAGGAGAATATACCTCTCCTTATTCAGTGGGGACAGAAGATATACGTTGCGACTGCTTTCGTGGTCATACTTTCCATAATAATCCAGACCATTTACGTTCCGATTGTCTCAAAGAAATTGCTAGATCTTCCTCTTATCGATCCTTCCAACGGTGAGAAGAAGTGATCAAAAAATTTCGTCCTCGTTGATCCCAAGCTCCTTCAGTAGGGACTCTCTGTCCTTGTAGAACCGGTTTATCATTCTCGTTACATCTCTGTAGGTATAGAATTTTTTCTCTATCATCCTGTTGAGCATAAGCTCCCTAAGATCAACTTCTCTTTCAAGATCCGCCTCTGTCTTCCCGATTCTTTCCGCTATCCTGTTCATAGCATAGCTGAATCCTGAGAAAGTGAAATTATCAGCCTGAGAGTTCCACTTAAATATGTTGTTCACTATTATTTCGTTTGTTGAGGGATCAAGTCCAGTTATCTCCGATACGCTGGTCGCCCTTCTCACAATCTTGTTGTTGTAAGTCAACTGGGACTGCATTATAATTACGTCAAGGGCTGTAATGAGCGTCCTCGGTATATTAATTGGAGCGGATTCCAGCCTGTGAATAAGGGTCTTTGGATCCTCAGCGTGGAAAGTTCCGAAACCATATCTTCCTGCAGACATGGCCTGGAAAACTGTGAACGCTTCCTTTCCCCTAACCTCTCCTATGACAATGTAGTTAGGCCTCTGCCTGAGTGATGCCGCGAGTAGATCAAACATGTCGATCTCTCCTCCCCTCTTTCCAGTGTCTCTGTTGAGTGTACCAAAGCCAGGCCTTGTGACCGTGGCGATCCAGTTTTCATGTGGTATGTTGATCTCCCTTGTATCCTCGATACTGACGATCTTCATCTGTGGAGGAATAAAAAGCAGTATCGCATTTAATAGAGTCGTCTTCCCTGAACCAGTCCCGCCTGCCACCATCATGTTGGCGCCATATTCAGTCAGCACCCAGAGATATGCAAATATCCTGGCAGAAACTGACCCTGACATTATCAGGCTTACTGGACTGAGCGGGTTCGCACGAAATTTTCTGATAGTGAATGCCGGACCGTTGTTTGTAATGTACCTGCCCAGGGATGCCTGAAGTCTTGAGCCATCCGGAAGGGTTGCATCGATGATTGGTATTGAAATCGATATGTGCTTGCCTGAATCCTGCACCATCCTCTTTACATAGGTATTCAACTCATTCTCATCCTCAATGATTACATTGGAGGCTATGTATCCGTAATTTCTATGAAATATGAAAATAGGTACTTTTGGAGCATCACACGAGATGTCTTCTATGTCCTGGTCAAGCATCAATCCGTTAATTTTTCCAGACCCGACCACATCCCTTTCCACGTAATATTTCAGTACTGTCATCTCATTCTGGGGTCTCTCGATCCTAGCCTCCTCAAGTATTGCTGGGTATATCCTTTCAAAGTCTTTCTTTCGTTCTGAAGAAGTTATTTTTTGATCCGAAACCCTTGCTATTATCATATCCTTGATAAGATCGACTTCTTTCTTCATATCGGGATCAAGGTATGGTTCAATAAGGTGGTAGTGGGTTTCCTTGTCCTTCTTGTCAATGAATATTCTGGAGTATACAAGACCTGGTTCCACCTCATAAAATGACAGATCATCCGGTTCTGAAATCTCCGATAACTTGATCTCAAGTTCTTCGCCTTTCTCAAGCTGCCTTCTTCTGAACATTATATCCCTCCTATTATAAGAAGTATAATAATACTCACTGTCAGCATGATACCGGCAAGAAATATTCCTGAGCTGATCCTACCATCCCTGAGAACCCCGGATATGATACCGGTTCCACCACCCTGAACAACAAGCCCAATGTTGAAGACGTCCTTTATTGTGGCAACGCTTGTGGTAGCGCCTCCACCGAGAGAAAATCCACTCCCTATCTTTGGGAGAAAATCAATGTCGAGTGTCAGGATCACGAACAGGAACACTCCGTAAGAAATCATCATTACCATGGTATAGTTCTTCATTTCTGCAAACCTCTGATTTCTGAGCAACTGCATCTGTGACGTGAATTCCGAAACCATTGTCATGACATCAGATATGTTCGATCCGGATTCACTCGCCTTTATGATGATTTTGCCTGCTCTGACAACGTTCTCAGATCCGATATCCTTACCGAAGTCCTTAAGGGCCTCTTCCACAGATATACCCCATGAAATCATTGAAGCTACTCTCTTGATTTCATCTGAAAGTGATCCATAGTCGGCTGATGAAGCCCTAACGATTGCTGCCGAAATAGGCATACCAAATGTTGTATACTCAGCAAGATCCCGCAGGAAATCAGGAACCCTTCTCTCAGCGTCATACAGTCTCTTCATCTCGAGATTGTCAAAAAAGCCGTACGGAATGAAAATTATTACTATGAAGATGGAAAATCCAAACAGGGTGCTGAAATGCTCTGCCGGATAGGCTATCGTTATAAGAAGATAGAGGATGATGAATATCATCGCTCCTATGTAAGAGAGTATTAGTGCCTTGAATTTCTGCTTCAAATGTTAACCTCTTTTATAGTACTCGAAATCAGGAATGAGAAGGCTATAGTTATCAAGGGAATAATCATCAGCACAATGAGGTACAATACTATTGCCATGCCTGTCGATGCTGATTCAAGTGCAGCAACTACTCCAAGTATTACGATCAGCATGAGCGGAAATGCAACTCCCACAGTAACATAACTCTCGGCAAGTATGCCGATTGATTCCGCGTTACTCTTGATTATTGTGTTCAACTCGTCCTGGTACTGTGTGGCTTTGGACTTGAAGTATTCCTTTAGGTTTCCACCTGAAGTGACTGTCGTAACAATGCCCTGAAGAAATTCGGAGAACTTTCTTGAGGGAGAGTTCCTTGCACCTTCCCTCATTGCTGTCACAATATCATTGCCAAATACTCTTGAGGACATTGATATGGACTTTGCTTCCTTTGCTACTTCACCGTACTCAGGACTTTCCCCAAGTTCTCTCAATATTACGTCTATGGGCATGTCGGCTGACGCCATTGTAGCAATGTAACTTATTGCAATAGGTATCTTAGACTCAATGTCTTTCTTACGTTTATTAGCTGTAGAAGACGGAAGCGATAAGAATACGCCTACAAATGCCAAGATCCCGACTCCTCCAAAAACAACCGCGAGAATGCCCAGCGGACCAAGAATGATAAACAGAAGCACACTGAAAGCTGCTATCACAGCTGCAATTACTATTGAGACGAATGTCGCAAAAGAAAGGTACTGCACGGCTGAGTAGGACATCTTTGCCTTCCTCAGATTCTCCTCAAGTTTCGCATACCTCTGGGATCTCCCCTCAAAATATGTCCTGAATAACCTCAGTGACATCTTGAGTGCTGGCGATGGATTTGGAAGTGCGACATTGACTCTTCCTGTCGTAATCACCGTCTTCTTTTTTGAAGAACGAGTTTTGTCTGTGCTTGGCGAAAGTTTGTCCTTTGTAGTAATGAGCTGTCTGGTGAATATAAGCCTGCTTACCTGTCCTGTCGAATCGGTAGTGGAACCCTCAGGTCCAAGTGCCAACTGAGTGTTCTTCCCCGAGTTCTTTCTTGCAAACAGTCTTGGCAGAGAAATTCTTTTTCCCTTCTGTTCAGACTTGACACTTACTGATGACTTTCTGCTTGATCTGGATTTGTCTTTTGATTTTCTACCTCGCGATGTTGAAATCTTCCTTCGGTCTTCAGACGTACCTGATTCTGATCCCCTTTCACCTCCAATAGCTCTCTCCAGAAGCTCAGACTTTTCATTTTCTTTCTCATCAAGGTCAGATATGGACTGCATATCAGATTCAGGCGCCCGCGATTCTTGTTCCTCATTAAGTGAATAAGGACCTTTCTCCGAAACCTGTTCGCTATCTTTCAGTGGAGATGATTCGTAATCCTCATTACCTGTAACATTTACATCTGATTCTTTAATATTCTGAACACCTTCATTAGTGAATCCTGTAGCTTCTTCATCCACTCTCTCTTTGTTCATTTCAGCCGGACCTGAGTTGCTCCCACTATCCTCGGTATAGAAGTGTTCAGAATCGTTATGTGCCTGATCTAAATCTTGTTTAAAGGAGTTTTCAGGAGGGTTATCATTCTCCCTCGCACTGCTATTCATGTCTTCTATAACAGGACCAGTAGATTCCTTTTTCCTCCTTGAAATTCTGGGTTTCTTACCGTTATCTACCATTAAGCTCCTCCAGATGCCACAAGCATTGCCTTCTCCGGATCCCTGTAGTACGTGTTTATTATTCTGCTGATCTCAACATAATTCGTGATGTCAGACCTGACCATTTCTTCCAGAAGTTTCTTCCTTTCATCGAATTCAGCCTTGAACTGGGATGCTGTAAGGCCACGCGTAAACTGTACCTTCTTGTATAAGTTACTGAATCCCATGAAAGAGTGTTTTCCTCTGAATGAGTCGTAGCTGAAAACTTTGTTGTAGATCACTTCGTTTGTCTCCGAGTTGAACCCTGACATTTCGTCAACTTCGGTGATTCTCCTGTTTACTGCATCACCACTTCTCACAAATTTATTAAATATGACCGTATTCAAATATGTTATCATTATTCTTGGAATATTAAGCGGTGCGCTCTCAAGCCTGTTGACTGTCGCTTCCATAGAATCCGCATGAATGGTAGAATAAGTGGTATGGCCGGTGGACATAGCCTGGAACAGGGATGAGGCTTCCCTTCCTCTTACCTCTCCCACAACAATATAAGTAGGACGCTGTCTCATAGCCATCTTTACAAGTTCAAACATGTCTATTCGTGCATTCATCGCACCCGAATCTTGGTTCTCAAATTCGCCTTCCCTTGTCGACGTTGCAACCCAGTTCTGATGGAGAATGTTGATCTCCCTTGTTTCCTCAATACTGAATATCTTTGAGGCAGGAGGGACGAGCATTAACATAGCATTGAGCGTGGACGTCTTTCCAACTGCAGGGACTCCAGCTATCAATGCAGAGTTAAGGTTCTCAATCATGTACCAGAAATAAGTCGTCATCTCCGCACTTGCTGTACCAAACTTGATCAGTTCAACTGGTGTGAATGGCCTCTCCCTGAAAAGCCTGAACGTAAATGTAGATCCTCTTGTGGATATCTCTTCACCGTATATCGCCTGGACCCTGTGACCCTGAGGAGTGGCACCGTCGAGAATGGGTTCGCTAACAGATATTTCCTTGCCGCAGACCTGAGCGAGTTTGATCACGTATGAGTTTAGTGCTTCAGCAGTGTTGAAAACAACGTTGGTCTTGATTGAACCATATTTTCTGTGATATACGAAGATCGGTACGCCATATCCATCGCATGAAACATCTTCGACATAAGGGTCCCTTACTATCACTTCTATAGCTCCTAACCCTTCGAAGTCTCTCCGGAGATAATACTTGATCCTTTCTTTCGATTCGTCACTCACCTTTATTTCATAAGCTTTTACATAAGCATCAAGTAGCGCGCCTATATCCATATCATAAAAGTCGCCAGTAAAAGCTTTCAGGTTGGGGATGACCATCTGCATTTCCTTTGGAAGTGTTAGCAGAAGTTTCTTCTCGGCTTCATTAAGCTGCGGTTCAACCACAGAATAAATATTTTCAAGGGTATTTCTGTTCCACAAAATTTCAACTGATCCATAACCCTTGATTATGTCGTAACGGTCGACCAAGTCGTAATTCTCTGCTTCCGAGGTCTTTACCATTGGTCGTTTGGTCCTTGATCTGCGTCTCAAAACAAAATCAGGCATTGTGCGTGGATTAAGAGAATTACAGATATATACTTTTATTCAAGGTGTCCGACTTGAATAATCTTATGAGATTCGAAGAACTTCCTGACTTTGGAAAACTATGCAGTATGTATTTTCCGAATAATCTCATATATTCCTTGTACATCCACTTAAGAATTCTTTAAAATAACAGATTATTGCCACAGTAAATTTAATACAAATATCATATTACGGTACAAGTTTTAGGGCCGATAGATCAGAGGTAGATCGCTTCCTTGGCATGGAAGAGGTCCGGGGTTCAAATCCCCGTCGGTCCATCCTAACTGATTCTGAGTGAAGATAAAATTAGTGAACTAAGAAATTCGAAAAGGG
>JBBYJL010000035.1:0-12521 GCA_043196285.1 Thermoplasmataceae archaeon
AAAAGTCATTTTCGTTCCATACGGCGATGTGGACAGAACCCTGCTGAAGAAAATTATTTCATCCACCGGGATGGATGACTATCTGATATTTGATGGAAGTCCAATGGATCTGGTGTCTGCAGCATGGGGAATGAAGATAAACAGGGAGAACGGCGGAACTGAGATTATTGTCGACCACAGCTTCGTGGTCAAAAGTGTCGGCACGGTCGCCCTTGGATTTGTGATTAGGGGGAACGTGAAAAAGCACCAGGAACTTTACGTTTCTGAATCTGCAAGGAAAGCACAGGTCAGGTCCATACAGATGCAGGATGAAGATCAGGAATCTGCAGATACAGGATCAAGGGTTGGACTTGCCCTTAAGAATGCAGACACAGATGAGGTGACCAGAGGCACTGTTATGAGTGATACGGAGATCAGGATGAGTGGAAAATTTGAGGGGGAAATAACATTTCACAGCTCTATCAGGAACAGGCCTGCAGGCAGGACTGAGATATTTGTGTCCGATCTGATGAGATTCCAGAGAGGGTTCTACGAAAACTCAGAAATCATCCTCGACAGTGCGATTCCTGTTGTCAAGGAACAGGCAGTTTTATCCAGCCAGGTAATGACGCCAAGAGTATTCGGAAAAATCAGGATCAGGTAGGATTCAGGCTGATCCCATTATTTTTCTTTTTATCATGTCTTCGGAACCGATATCGTGCCTGACGTAATATCTGCCCTTTATGTGAGAAAGATTTCGCTCCACGAGTTCAGATGCATGACTGATGGTGTCTGATTCTGCAATGACAGCAAGGGCCCTTGAGGAACTCATCATTACAGAATCAAGTGTTCCTGAAACCGATCCGTAATAAACCCTGACATTCGGGTCATGGATTTCTTCTATGGTAAGGTTTCCAGGCTCCGGTGAACTTCCATAACCGACTGGTACAATATACTTCAAGGTGGTGGCAACATCCCTGAAGTCAACGAATTGCTTGAGGGTACCATCCGTGATCCTGAAAAGGATATCTGTAAGGTTGTCTTCCAGGATAGTCAGAACATTGATCCCCTCCGGATCGGCAAACCTGGCATTTATCTCTATGACCTTGGGGCCGGAGGAGGTCTGCATGAACTGGGCGTACATGATCCCCCTGAAAATATTCCCCTCGGACTTCATGCTTTTAACTATTTCGGAAACTATCGCTCTGGCAGCATCAAGCGTTGAATTCTTTATGAATGGAAGGGAATGATCGCTGTCAGTTATCGATCCCATTCCTCCAGTGTTCGGTCCCATGTCGCCATCATATGCTCTCTTGTAGTCCTGGGCCAGTGGCATGGGTGCAACATGTTCGCCATCTGTGAATACCTGCAGGGAAAACTCCTCGCCCCTGACTCTCTCCTCTATGAGCACTCTGCCGTCTTTCCTGAGAACTTCCATTGCATAATGAAGTCCTTCCACAGGCGTGGTGAAGTGATCTCCCATCACCCTGACTCCCTTTCCGCCGGTAAGGCCTATGGGTTTGACCACAAAGGGAGAATCAAAGGAGAGAATGAATTTTTCAAGTTCACTTTCATCACTGAAAGTCCGGTTAAAAAGGTTGCCCTTAATAGAATGTCTGTTAAGGAGATTTCTCATATATTCCTTTGAGGTCTCTATTCTGGCAGCTGAGAGAGATGGGGATCCCACAGGGATACCGCTCTGCCAAAGTCTGTCAGCGAGTGGTGTGTTGAGGACCGGATCCGGTCCTATTATGGCTATATCAACATGTCGGTCTGTTGCAAACCTGAGAATTTTTTCAACATCGGTTTCCTCAGAAATAAGGTGATCCTTGCTCAATCTCATTATGGAAGGGTTTTGGTTTTTTGATGCTGAATATATTTCCGATCCTGATCCGGCAATCGCCCTGCATATAGCATCTTCCCTACCGCCGCCACCGACTACCAGAACCCTTGTCAGTTCCCATCACTCCCATCCTTTATCGTTTGCCTGATATCATTCTCTGAGATGTTGAAATAAGAATAAAATTTCCTGGTAACCCTGTAAACCTCAGTATTCCTGTATTTGGCAGAGTTTATGAGTCCAAGTTTCAGGAATTTTTCAACTGTTTTCACATAATCTTCCCCGAAACTGTTTCTGAGATCGCCTCTCTTGCAGTCAGGGTGTGCCGCAATGTAAGTTATCAGGAGGAGTTCATCGTTCCTGAATTCCGGTTCTGCCACAGGAATAACTGTTTCCAGATATTCCTTCCTCAGCTGGATCTTGTACCTTATTCCTGATCTCTTTACACAGAGCGCAGAATTTCTCTCGTCCAGCGACCTGGAAAGTTTTCTCAATTCCCTGTTTACGAGGTACTGATCCTCGTTGAGGATCTGGGCCATATCAGAAATGCTGACCGGATGCTCAGAAGCATAAAGAATCGCTTCTATTCTGCCCCTTAAATCCATAACATTGTATTTACATTATTTATATATTATTTTCTTGAGGAATTGTTGCAGGAAATGAGAAATATAATAATGTCTGTTCATATATAATTCCGTAAATGAGCATAATAAACGTATTGATTCAGGATTCTCAGGGTATCCTTCTCGGCGTGGTGATGATACTGTCGGTCTTCCTGCTGATAATTGCCATCAGGGCATGGAAGAAAAGTCATGTGAGGGTTCTTGGCTTCTTTGCAGGGTCTTTCATAGCGATTATCATAGGAGACATTTTTCTTGCGCTCTCTTATTTGGGATATTTGTCTCCAGCAAATGGGGTTATAATGGCTCTGGTGTTCCTTGTCGTGCTTCTTATCTTCTATGCTGGTATAATGAGGGGTATAAGTTAGTTGACCAGGAACGAGTCCACAAAGGAATCTATAATCAATACGATAAAGGATAACCCGGGACTTCATTTTAGGGAACTTCAGAGAAGGAGCGGGTTTGCGGTGGGACAGCTTGAATATCATCTTTACCAGTTGTTGAAGGAAAATAGAATCACCACAAGGCAGGATGGAAAGTTGATAAGATACTTCTCCAACGAAAGCGGCAATGTTAAGCTGAGAAACATTTCTTATCATCTCCGGGGCAGGACATCGAGGGACATAATCATAGAACTTCTCAGAAATAACGAGAAAACTCTTAAAAAAAACAGCCAAAGTGATGAAAAATACATGAATGTTATTGATACCATGATCAAAGACGGCATAATCGACAAGCACGTCGATCAGGGAGTCATAACCATTCATCTCAAAAACAGACAGGATATCATAAATTTTCTAAAGCAGTACCAGAATAGCTTCCTTGATTCGCTAGCCTACACAATGCTTGATCTTTTTGAAGGAAGAGAGTGAAGCCTGTTGTTTTGAGGAACCCGGATAAGCAACATTTGCGATAATCTGTTGATCGATCATGAAAGTTTCCTTCTTTTGTAAATGGAATAGGGCAGGGCAATAAACACGATCCCTACCAGTAACCCAGATGCTATCAACTCAGAATGTACAAGTAAAATGTCGACAATCTGCTTCTGGTAGAATATAAAAGATCCAGGTCCGATAGAGATTCCCGGCACCGTGATATAAGGATCCTGGGATAAAGATTTAGTATCGCTGGGAAGGCTAAATGAGTAGATAAGCAATGATCCATCCTTTATATCCCTTGGTGGTGAAAAATTGAGCATGTTTGCATATTCATTACCATTAAGGGTATAGTTCTGTGCCCACCAGTACAGGAACACCGAATTGCTCAGGTTAGCAGAGTTTCCAAGCGCCAGCCCAGAAAATTTCTGTCTGTCATTATCTTTCATGGACCCCTGAAAACCTGTCTGATGAAGGGCAGCCCCACTGGAAACACCTCTCAACCTCTCTATTAATATCAACCTGCCTCCATGATCTATTGCATTATCGAAAACTATATTGAAGTTGATCTCAATTGTAGAATTATCCAGAGAAATATTAGTATATTTGCTACTATTTACCGCAGTCAGGTTATGGTACGACCTGTACTGTGAAATATTGACATATATATTCGCGTTAATCGATGCAAAAGGTTGAAATAAATTACCTTCGGTAGAAAAATTAAAGGTGGAATTGTTGAATACCGTTCCATTTATGTCGATAGGACGGAAAGGAATGAAGGTGGCAGCAAGCGAATACGAAATATTGCCATCAGGGGACTTCGATATATTCCATGTATTATTGCTGAACGCCAGATAATAAGGTACCTTTATGTATTGAGTTCCATCTTTTATTAGCGGATGCTGTAAGCTCTCATTTATGAGGAGAATCATCGCAGTGAAGTCAATCGAGAGAAATTCTCCATTAGAAACATTGATCTGGAGGGAAGGAGTACTATTCAGGTGAACCTGTATTCCGTCATAGCCGGGATCGCTTGCATAAACCCCTGATGAAGAAATCAATAATACCATAGTAATAAAGGCAAAAACCGGAATTATGTACTTCTTCACATCAATATTATCGAAGATGGAAATATCTTATTTATGGTACAAAAAAATGAAATTCAGAGGAACTCTTCTTCCAGTTCCAGCATAACATCGTTAAGGACCTCCTCAAAAGTCATTGCACTGAACTCCCTCAGACCCCCAATCTCTGTTCTCAGTTTTGCAATATAATCCTCGTCTTCCTTTACAAACTCAATGTTACAAATAAGCTCCTGCATTAGAATCCTTTTGCCCCATAGACAGGATATAGAAATAGTTTATCCTCACTTTTTATGTCTGATCTACCCCAGATTATGGGCATCTGGCCCGGGTTATATGGAACATCCTTCCTATTAGCAAACAGTAACTGGTCAGTCTAATGTGCCTTATCTTTTCATCTTTATTATTTATTTGAAAAACTTAATAAAACGTATCCGTCAGTCTAATGTGCCTTATCTTTTCATCCCGGTTTATCACTCCTCCTTATTACGGATGGCATATCTTTGATGATCATCTGGACACTTGATGCCTCAGCAATAGGTCTAACCATTCTATCAATATAATGCACCCATTATATAGTGGTCCTTTTGGTCCTAATAATGCATCTACGTAAAAGTACAACATACAGGACTGAATTGTTACGGGTAGGATGACGAAGATCACATATATAATTTAATAGTAGGTAATTTGGGCATGTGTTCATAATACGTTATTCAGAGCTTGGTTTGAAGGGGCCAAAGGCAAGATCCCAGATGGAAAAGAGGCTCATTGCAAATCTTTCGGAAAAAATAAGGAGAAGAAATCTTGAGGCCGAGATAAGAAAAGAATCAGGACGGATCTTCCTTTACACCAGAAGTAATCCTGACGACGTATCTGAATGCATTTCAACCATTTTTGGCGTGAAATCGTACTCTGAAGCCGAAGAGACAGATTTTAACACCCTGAATGATATAATAATGCACGCACAGGAAAAATTCAGGGGAACTGTATCGGGCAAGAAATTCGTGGTTCGTGCCAAGAGATTCGGGAACCACCCTTTCACATCAATGGACGTTGAAAGGGAGGTGGGAGATGCTCTCTTCCAGTACTCCTGCGGTGTTTCCATCAGGAATCCTGATGTGAGGGTATTTATTGAGATAAGAAACAAAAAGGTGTACTATTTTGATAGCATAAAATATGGACCCGGCGGGCTTCCCCTTGGTTCACAGGGCAAGGTAACCGCTCTAATGTCTGGTGGGATTGATTCACCGGTCTCAACATGGATGATAATGAAGAGGGGCTGTCCTGCGGACATAATATTCGTATCGCTTGCACATCCCGTGGATACTATCCAGTTCACAGATCAGATGAGCAGGTTCTGTGACAGATGGTGTAACGGCTATGACCCTTATATTCACATCATTGACGGTTCGTTAATCGTACAGAGTCTCAACGATAAACAGCTTTTCACATATCCGAACATATCGTTCAAGAAAATACTTTACAGACTTGCAGAGAAGATATGCAGCAATTCCGGATCATATGGCATTGTAACAGGCGAATCAATCGGGCAGGTCTCTTCCCAGACTGTAGAGAATCTGTATTCATTGAGCGTATCAATTAAAGTACCGGTACTGAGACCGCTATTAGGAATGGACAAGGACGAGATAACAGTCAGGTGCCGTGATATCGGCGCTCTTCCATCAGAGAGTCTTGGGGAATTCTGTTCCATATTTGCAAGACATCCAATAACCAGGATTAAACCGGAGCAGCTGGATCACGATGTGGTATCAGATCAGATGGTCAACAGCATTATTTCCACTGAGACAGTTATCCGCGGATCAGAGATAAAGCAGTATCATGATAGGCTTGTAAGTGATCACTCCGCAGGAACTGTTATAGAATCACCGGATTTTATAATAGACCTAAGAAACAAGGAAGATTACAATAAGTGGCACTATCCAGGTGCAATATCCCTCGACTTTTCTGAACTTGCAAGTTTTTCCTCAGAGAACCCGGGAAAGAAATATATCCTGTACTGCGGAAAGGGACTTCAAAGTGCAGCCGGTGCTGTTATGCTTTCAAAGCTTGGAAACGAGGCAATGTTCGCCAGCACTGAATACATGAAGAGATTGGAGCACAGGAAAGATCACCTCAATTCCTCCTAGCAGCGGCCAGTGCCAGTTTAACTGCCTCATCTGCAGAATTCGCTTTCAGGAACTCACCTTCACCATCCTTTCTGGTTTTTATCTCGATGCTTCCGATCCCGACAACGGTCTTCCCTTCAGATATTGCAAAGTATGCTTCTGTATGCGTTCCGGTAGATCCGTCAATTGCTATAACAGCATCTCCGCCCCGGACCACGAGGAAATCTCTTGCAAATCCTATGCCTGTAGGAATGCTCACCGTCAGGTAAGCATTTGCGTTATCTCTGGTCATTCCTGGAAGTATACCTATAGAAATTCCACCATTGTCCCTGACACCTTTGGCAACGCATTCCATAACTCCCGTAAGACCACCGCAAACCACTATGGCATGGTTTGCAGCCAGAAGTTTTCCCACCTCATATGCGATCTCACAATATTCATTGTCAACTATACTGCCTCCGATTACAGAAATATAAACCATGGCACCCTAATCACGTTCAGGGTAACAAAATTTCTTATTTTTATCCATTACTACATAATATTTATTAGCTAAACTATATTCAATATTAGAAATGGAACTAGAGGATGAGAGAGACGAAGTCAGGGTGATTGATCCTGTAGATTTTGCTGAACTCATGGAAAAGGCAGGTCCTGATAAAACCCTGGTGATAGATGTAAGGGAGCCATGGGAGTAT
Organism: Thermoplasmataceae archaeon; assembly: GCA_043196285.1. Lineage (GTDB taxonomy): Archaea > Thermoplasmatota > Thermoplasmata > Thermoplasmatales > Thermoplasmataceae > JAKAFX01. The sequence continues at coordinate 7,218 of JBBYJL010000035.1, forward strand.
GACAGTAACTCCGGGCATGTTCCAAATTCAGTTTTGATACCAATGATGTCTATACCGGACAAACTTGAAGAATTCAGGAGACACAGCGACAAGTACATAGGTCTTATATGTCATTCTGGAGAACGCAGCTATTATGCATGCCAGTACCTCAAGGAAAACGGGATCAGGAACGTTTACTCAATTGAAGGCGGCATGATCAGGTGGTCCAGATCGGGTCTGGATATTGAGTTTACAGGTGAATAATCAACAGAGCATTATTTCTCGGGATACGCCAGAAATATAATTATAATCAGCATATACATTGACAATGTATATTCTTTCTGGAAAAAAGGGGATCGGATATCTCGATGTTGAAAAAAGGACAATAAAGCTCGGCCATGACAGAATACATGTGAATTCGTCTTATGTAATCGAAGCTGGAGACACGATCAGCGTAAGGGGAAACGAATTCTGCGCGTTACCATTCAACCCTACCTTTTCCGCAGATATCTCTGAAAGAGGACCACAGGTAATACAGCCTCATGACGCTGCCGCAATCATTTTCTATTCAGGTATAAAATACGGCTCAAAGGTGATAGAATCGGGAAGCGGATCGGGGGTTTTAACCTCATTCATACTCTGGACAATAGGAGAGAAGGGATCTCTGCAATGTATAGATATCAACGAGAAAAATCTGCGGCTCACCCAAGATAATATTAACATGTTCGGTTTTGGAGGGAACGTCACTTATGTTAAAGGAGATGTGAGAAACTATCGGGATCAGCTGAAGTACGACGCGATATTTCTTGATATTCCGGATCCATGGGAGGCTATGGAAAGTTGCTCCAGGCTCCTCAAGAATGGAGGATCAATAATAACATATTCTCCCAATTTCAATCAGACAGAGAAAGCCGTGTTAGCAATGGAGAAACATGGGATTTATCACAGGATGAGTTTTGAACTTATCAAGAGGGATCTGATTGTGAGGGATGGATCAACCCGTCCTGATGACATTGCTATCGGTCATACAGGGTTCATTTCTGTTGGATTCAAGGTTGTTCAGAACAGCCTGAAAATATACTGAATTGAAAGAAACGCTAAAGGTACTGCGGGCGAGGCATTAACAATTCGAAATTTGGCAAATTTTGGTATATACGAATATAATAATATAATGTAGACACTTGAAAACGGTCCCTCACATAACAATAGTCTCTAATGATATTTAAACAAAATTAGGCATAATTACTAAATAGTATCATCAGATCGAAATTTATGGAACCTAATAATCAACAAATTATATTAAATCGCACTGGAATGGAAAACAATCATAAAACTGAAGACTGGCAAAGATATCTGGGAGCTCTCGGGTCCATGTTCAAATCCAGATTATTCACTCACAGGCCATTTTTTCTTGCCCACGCAATGACATTCGGATGCAATTCAAGATGTATGAGCTGCACTTACTGGAAGAATACTCCACGAATGAAGGAGGATATGTCCACAGAACAGGTGTTTCAGCTACTTGACGAGGCTTATGATGCAGGGATGCGTGGATATTATATGTTTGGAGGGGAACCCCTTATAAGAAGAGACATCGGTAAGATCACAGATTATGCCAAGGAGAAAGGGTTTATAACCGTCATGAACACCAACGGGTCATTCCTTGAGAAGAAGGCAAAAGAACTGCAGAACCTTGATTTTGCATTTGTATCTGTCGATTACTACAACGAATATGACGATTTCATCAGGGGAAGACCTGGAACTTTCAACGAAGTTATGCGTGGTATAGATGCCTTGAAGAAGATCGGGAAAACCAAGGTATCTCTGGTGACAACTATCAGCAGACTGAACTGGGATGCAATAAGGCCAATGGCGCAGCTGGCTCAGAATCTGGGGATAGGTATCTCCTTCAATTCCATAGAACAGTCACTTGATTTTGGGCAGACAGATGAAACTACGACACCTAACTTCAAAATAGGGCTTGAAGATGGAAAACTTCACCAGTTCTACGAGATATTGCTTGAATTGAAGAGGGAAGGATACCCGCTCATGGAAACAGAACAGGTATTGGAAGACTTTGTCGCGGGAAAGCCGTGGACATGTCATTTTCCAAAGATGTTTGTCTATGTAACTCCTGACAAACAGATATACAATTGTGACTATACATATGCGTATGATCTCAGGAAAGGATCATTCAAGCAGTACTTTGACAGCATCGACTTTAAGGAATATGTCCTCAAGTCGGAGACATGCAACAAATGCGTCAGAACCTGTGTCAGGGGTTACTCCTATACTTACAACCTCTGGCCCAGGCAGCTATGGGGGCTTGCAGGCGAAGCAAGGAACCTGTTCAACAAACCGGCGACATCTGGAAACGGTGATTTTCATCTGGGTGTGGAATTAGCAATTAAACAGGGACTGAAGATAGAAAATAAATTCAATTAATGTTACCTGCTGGATATGGACATGGCTTCTCCTTTGTTCCCAATCATTTAACCTTGTGATTTGGGATTTCCATATTGCAAAATAGGTGAAAAGTGTGAACAGGGAAACTAAATGATTGTATTCTGTTTCTTAATGGGTTATTATCTTGATCTGTCTTCATAAACTATTTTATCTGTCACTTCCATGATCACCTGAAAATGACCTGTTTCCATATTCCAATAATATTTTTCTGATTCATAAAGTCAGATGTTTGTCGAACATATTATGAAACTTTGGGCACTCTAAAAATATACATAATACAATATTAGTAGCTGCTAAGGAATTCCCTCTGAAACGAATATTAAAGTCTTTAAATTATAAAACCACATTTATCACTGAAAAATAGCCTATCCAAATATATGGGAATAATCCCGGCTTCCGGATTTGAACCAGAGACCTGCGGATTACGGCGGTATTCCTATTCCGGATTTTCCTCTACAGTCCGCCGCTCTACCAACTGAGCTAAGCCGGGATTAACCGAGATGTGCTTTGCTCTATAAAATTTTATGTTTGCAAATGTTGTGGAGAAATGGAAGAGTTACGATAAAATTTTCCCGATGTAGAAAGAGTTATGTTCTAATTATCATACCTAGAATTCAACCACGTTAGGGTTTCACAGTTTATGTTATTCAGGTGATGATAAATGTCAGGGAACTATGATCAGAAGGATGAAGGAATGGAGGTTTCCGCGGTTACAAGTACTCTCAAGAAGTATTATGAGGGTAAAATAGTGACCGCCCTTGTTGGTATTAAAACAGATGTTAACCGGGTTGATCAGGTCGCAAAAAATTTATCCGGCAATAAAGGAGTAGAGGATATTTTTATTGTAACGGGGGACTTTGACATAATCATTAAGGTCAGATTCCCAGAGTTCTGGAACTTGCAGGAGTTTCTTGTTGAAGAACTAAGCAAATTACCTGGGGTGAAGGAGTCAAAAACCATGATGGTCCTTTCAACGATTAAGGATATGGGAAGAACATTTGGGAGGTAATAAAATGAACAAACAACTATTTGATGAAGTGATAAATCTGCTGGACGAATTGTCTCAGGACACATCGGTTCCAAAGAACGTAAGAAAGCATGCTTCAGACTCAAAAGTGGTCTTGAGCAAAGCAAGCCAAAGTCTTGATCTGAGATGCGCTACCGTCATCTCAAGGCTGGATGAGCTGACCAACGATCCCAACGTTCCACAGTTGGGCAGGACTTCTCTGTACACCATAATCAGCAAGCTCGAAGCTCTAGCCAAATCGTGAACGTGAGGTAACCAGATTTTTAATATATAACGATAAATATTTATATTATCAATAAATTAAGTATAGATAATTATGGTAATTTCTGAAGAGAGCAACAAGTTAGCCAAATATCTCATAATATCAGATATTCCGAGAAGCGTTGCGTATACCCTTGTGTATATAAGGGACAAGGGTGAGATTACGAGTGTAGAGATCGAGAGGGAAACCAGTCTTAGACAGCCCGAGGTATCTATTGCCATGCAATGGCTGAGAAGAAAGGGTTGGATCAATAAACGTAACATGAAAAAGGAAGGAAAGGGCAGACCTATCCATGGATATAAACTCTCAAAGACCTTTAATGAAATCCTCGAGGAAATCATTCAGGATCTGACCAACAAGATTGGTGAAATCAACCAGACGATTTCGGAGCTGAAAAGCTACCAAACGCAGTGATTTCTTTACAATCATTATTTTTTTAGAATGTAAACCGCATTATACATTTCTTTTAAATTCCATGACTTCGACATCCTTTCCGCGGCCCATTAGAAGGACGTCGGCAAGATTGGTGAATATACCGACTTCCACAACTCCCGGTATCATTTTTATTCTCTGTTCCATTGATCCAGGGTTGAGTAATATGCCAAAATGGCAGTCGATTATCATGTTCCCATTGTCCGTGTAAAATTTTCCCTCGGATCTGAATTTGCAGATTCCACCAAGTTTTTCAAGGTTGATTTTTGTACTTTCTGCAAGGTAGGGATTGACTTCAACCGGAACCCCGGAGTCGCCAATTCCACTGGGATGCAGTTTGCTGCTATCCGCAATAATAATGACCTTTTTGCTGTTGTATGCCACTATTTTTTCACGGAAGAGAGCACCGCCACCACCCTTGATCATGTTTCCGCTGCTGTCGATCTCGTCGGCACCATCAACATCGATATCTAACCTTGAGACACTATCCAGTACATTAATTCCCATGGATTTGGCCAGCTGTTCAGTCTTCTTTGATGTGGCAACGCAGGTCACAGAGAATCCATGTCTTACCTTCACCGCTAATTTTTCAATGAAGAACTTGATTGTTGAGCCGGTTCCCAAACCTAATGTGGCGCCATCATTAACATAATTCAAGGCAGCGTTTGCTGCAACCTCCTTTTCCAGTTCCCTGTCCATTTACTCGGTATTTTGCTTTGGAATTTAACATATTCGCACGACACAATTCCCTAAGTATCCATCAGGCTGTGAAAAAAATCAGTGATAGATTAACAGTGCGAAGGCAAATTCAGCAAATTGCATAGGTATCCAGGTAAGAGAACTGCAGGATCGCTGGCAGCACTTCACTCACTAAATATATTCAGGAAAACAGAAGAAAAGGAGAAGAGTATGAAGATGTTTTTATTAGCCACAATAACATGGACTCAATGCCTTGATCGAGATACGGAATCTGACCAAGAAGTTTAACAATAGCAATGATTCAATTATAGTAAATAATAGGGTGTCTCACATTTCATGAAATGTCAGACATATGTCGAACATTATTAACAAAATGAGAATATTGGGATATGCCCTCGAAGCATATCCCATTGATTATGGAGATCATGGACAATATTGT
>JBBYJL010000036.1:0-12083 GCA_043196285.1 Thermoplasmataceae archaeon
CTGGAATTTCTCCATAATTTCCTGATCTCTGGGTGTTTCTGCTGACAGATAAATCATGTTATTAATATACTGCATTCATTATATATGGATCTTTCGGTTCAAAACGTATGTTCTGACGAAGGTCAATGCACATTTAACTGACCAGTTATAAATTTACAAACAAGTTTTTCATTGAATGAGGTGTCCAATGGTACTTTGAGTTAACTAAAGAAATTCGTTCGATCTTTCAGATATAAATTTGCTGATCGCATTCCTGCCTGAGGTCATGGCAGAGAGTATATCATACTGCGTTTTCACCTGAATTGAAACATCGAATTCAAGATCTGTTCTGTCTGTGAATGTTACCCCCTTTGATTGGGCAAGTTTTCTGTATTCAGTTGATCTTGTTCTGTCCAGTGATGATAAACTCCTTTCCGTCATCATGATTTTTGATTTGTTGGCAAGTGCAAGTACCTCATCATGATGCTGGTAGATTACAGAATCAATTATCAGGAATTCCTTTTGAGGAAGATGTTGATACTTAACGTCTGGTGTGCATGAAATACCGGATTCTTTGTAATGTGTTCCAAGTACAACATTTACTCCAGCTATCTTTAAAGCGGTCCTGTAATAGCCGAGTAGCCTCTGGAATTCTTTTTTCTTATTGAAATCTGCAATTTCATTGATTTGACCACCTATATCATCGTGATCCTCATAAAGAGTAACGGACAGACCTGCTTTTGCAGCTGTGAGTGCTGCTTCCAGTCCCTTAATGCCACCTCCGATCAGCACTACCTCACCGGAATATTTTTCTCTGTGCATAAGTGTTTCAAAGCCTGTATCGGGATTGACTGTACATCTTACTTCGCCCCAGGACAGATTCCTGCATCCCTGGTTGCACCTTATGCACGGTCTTAAGATATCTTTAGAATTTATGATCTTGTATGCAAAGTAAGGATCTGCGAGCATTCCCCTTCCCACAGAAACAAAGTCAGCCTTTCTCATCGCCGTCTCGATAGAATCGGTATCCGTTATCGATCCCACGATTATCGTGGTTATCCTTGGCTTCCTGGGAAGACGAAGGGCAATGTGGGGAGCTTCTGTATAAAAAGAGGCAGATGAACCTGGCACTGAGAATCTGCCGGCAGATAAGTGGACAAAATCTAAACCTTTAATCGACTCTGCAATCTTGAGTCCATATTCCGGTTCATAACCATCCGGATCGTCTTCATAGACACTTAATCTTATCCCGATCGGTAAATCTATCTCTTCCTTGACTAGATCCACTATCTCCTGCGCAAATCTCTTACGGTTCTCAAAAGAACCCCCATACCGGTCTTCGCGCCTGTTCAAAGTGGGAGAAAGAAACTCATGGATCAGGTATCCATGTGCACCGTGAAGCTCTATTCCATCGAACCCTGACTTCCTTGATCGTATTGCCGCGCTGAGGAAGTCTTCCTCAACCGAAAGTATGTCGTCAGTGCTCATCTGCTCAGGTATAATTCCCATGTAGGGAATCGGGGATGGAGCGAATGGCTTTTCTCCATGGAAGCCTGGAATAGCTTTTCCCCCAGCATGCACCAACTGTGTGAATATCCTAGATCCGCTTGTGTGTATTCTTTCCGTGAGTCTTGTCATTTTTGGTATTTGAAGATCTGAATAAATACCAAGCTGGTTTCTAGATCCCCTTGAATTCTTGTCGTTTATGAAGGTATATTCTGTGATCAGGAGTCCGGCACCTCCTCTGGATCTCGCCTCAAGATAAGCTATATGCTGTTCTGTGGTGTTTCCTGAAGAATCGCAGAGATTAGATATCATAGGAGCCATAACAATCCTGTTTTTCATTTCAGTGCCTCCGATCTTGCCCGGTGAAGAAAAATGCATGAGCAGGTCATGTGTTTTCCGATAAAATAGTTATATTTTGACGGTTATGTGGCATCAACTGAAAAGACCTGCCGGATTATCAGAAACCAACTGGACGGTTTTTGTAATGATGACTACCGTTTACCAATAAATAAAACCCCACTAAATGAAGTATTGTGCCAATCCATAATCAAAATAATCTTGAACAGTAAGGAGATAGTAGTCTATAAGAGAGACTCAAATAAGATATCATTAATTTAAGCATTAGATCGCTTTTCTCCACTTTTCCCAAATCAGTGATAAGCGGTGGTAATTTTCTGCATAAAAACTAATGTGTGATATGCATTCACTATCGTGGATCGCCATAATCTTACAGTCAACGAATCTAAAGTTCTTAGGATTCTAATTGATGACTCGAGAAAGAGCAATGAGGAGATTGCAAAACTCACGGGACTTAGCAGAAACACAGTATCCTCTATAATCCGATCACTACTTTCTAAACACATTATAAAAAACTTCACAGTTAACATAGTGGAGCCATTTAACAGGACAATAGTCATAGCCACTGTACCCGATATATCAAAAATCCCTAAGAATTTCATCATTGAGTCGTTCGATATCTCTAATGGACAATTTCTTTGCATTATGACTGCAAACGTACTGGAACATGATTTTCCCTACAGTACAATTTATATTTCCCACAGGAAAACCGTGGAAGATGACAATCTAAAGTCTTTCGATCTGTACTGCGATTATTGCGACAACCTAATAAAAGGAGAACCTTTTCAAGTGGAATGGAAAAATTCGAAGTATTTTACATGTTGCCCCAACTGTCAGGCGGACCTTTTGAAACAGCTCAAGAGGGCTTAGGTCGATGAACAGGATATCTTTCTCTGATCTAGGTCAAGAGTGAAGTGACCAACGTCAATGTCTCCTTCTATACATCGACCTCACATAGCTGCTCACAAACATACTTGCTATGAATATCACGAATATGCCTATTTCAAACTCGTAAGCCGGAAGAGCGACAAAATAGCTCATTCCAAAGAGGATTGCATATCCTATCAACAGAAAGATCAGACCTATGAAACCATACCATCTCGGCATTCTCTGAGCCTGCTGTGTTCCAATCCCTGTAGATTGAACGGATTGCTCTTGCGAACCTTGTGATGCGCCGATTGCATTCAGATAGTAGTCTCTTTGCCGGGTCTGTGGGCAACCTGGAGCTGTCAGCTCTGATTTTGCATCGTCTATTGCGGCCTGATATTTGTCTATATCACCATTGGCCATGTAAAGCCTTGCCAGTTTAAAGTCAATCTGTGCCACTGTTAAGCAATTGCTTCCGTCATTTGAAATCATTTTCTCGTTTTGGAGCTTATTTTCAAGGTCCATAATTTTAGATTCTCTGCTCGCCATCTATGAGTCTCCGTTTGAAGTTATATTATATCTAATAACTTTATATTATAAACGATCTTGCTTTTTACAACTGCATTGAGAGCGGAAAGCTTTGGTTGCCGACAAAAGTCATTTTCATATCTGGGCGGTAACGACCTTTCTTTCCTTATCATCACATTGATCTTAAGAAATCAATATAAGGCACAAACGCATAAACCTTAAAAATGTACGTTATTGTAGAGGATGATTATATTGCAAGAGTTCCCCCAGACAAACTATCTGGAGATTATGAAAGTTCTGTTCTGGCGGTTGCAAAATCTTCAATCGAGGGGAAACTACTTGATGTTGTCGAGGATTCTTCCAGCGTTAAGAAGTGCTTTATAGTATCCGTGACAGAGATAAGTATGGTTGGAGATGGCAGTATCGTTCATGGGGATGGGGGAGTGTACCAAACCATACATTACAAGGCACTTGGTTATGAACCCAATTTACAGGAGATTGTTGAAGGACTTGTTGTATCTGTCCAGAAGTTTGGTGCCTTTGTGAGATTCGGTCCATTTGACGGTCTATTGCATATCAGCCAAATTATGGATGACAGAATAGACTTGGACTTAAACAATCAGAGATTCATCGGTAAGGATACCAAGCGTGATCTGAAGCTTAATGACAAGGTCAGGGTGAGGATAGTTGCAATGAACCTTTCTTCCTCCTCTCTTGAAGATAGCAAGATTGGATTAACAATGAAGCAGTCTGGGTTGGGTAAACTTGAATGGCTCGCCCAGAAAAAGAGTGAGGCTTAAGGTGGTTACTGGTGAAACAAATTTATAGGGCCTGCAAGAAATGCAAACGACTGACTGTTGAGAAAAATTGCATATATCATCCGGAGGAGAAAACCACTGAAGAATGGTTTGGCTTTCTAATGGTCAATGAACCCGCACACTCCCTTCTTGCAAAGTCCAGTGGTATAACTGAACCGGGTAAATATGCAATTAAGGTCAGGCAGTAAGCTCTTCATTGACTTATCGCTTAGAAACGAGATTGCTTCTGTTAAGCATAGGATTTGCACTGTGGAAGAGATTAAGACTTATTCTCCGAGTAAGAAAATTGTTGCGGTGGGTGATGTAACCACTGCCGCCCTGAAGGAAAATGGCGTGGATTTATTACTGGAAATAGTTGATCTCAAGACAAAGAGGGTTTCCAATGGAACCTTCAGGCATGAACCTGGGTCTTTAATAATAGAAAATCCAGCGGGATACATAACTTATGAGTTAATGGAGGGAATAAGAATTGCCCTTTCAAGCAGAAAAAAAACAAGGATTGAGATAATCGGAGAGGAGGACCTCAGTGTAATACCAATAATTTTTTATGCAGATCAAAATACACTCGTGACATACGGAGTGCCAGATACTGGTATCGCATGCATAGAGATTGATAACAAAATTAAGGAGTACACCAAGAATTTAATGGAGAGGATGAAGGTAGTATGGTAGATATAAAGATAGAAGAGATAAAGGAAAACCAGCTTTTAAAGAGGAAGGAGATAAGGTTCAGAATCGCTTTTGACAAAGCTGGTACCCCCAAGAGAGACACGGTCAGAGATCTTATTGCCAAGAATACTGGCTCCAAAAAGGAGCTGGTGATAGTTGATTCACTGAAGCAGGAGACCGGGAGGAATGAAGCAACAGGTTACTCCAAAATATATATGGACAAAGAGAGTGCAATGCTTTTTGAGCCTGATTATGAATTATTCAGAAACGGTTTGAAAGAAAAGAAGGCAGAATAAACATGTTGAAGAGAGAAATTTATAAAGTTGAAAATGACAAGCTAATGAGGCAGAGAAGATTTTGCCCAAAGTGTGGGCCTGGTGTTTTCCTGGCCGAACACGAGGACAGGTTCACCTGTGGTAAGTGTAGATATACTGAATTCAAGAAAAAGGAAAAATCTCCTGAAAATAAACCAAAACAGTAATTAGATTCGTCCATTTATCATTTGATGGGAAAATCGGGTTCATCTGTTCTACCGCTTCATTTTGGGCATCCTCCCCCATACCTTTTTAAGAGGATGGTCACTCTTGGAGGCATTCTTTCTAACCTCATTATAGAAAAGTTTGGCACAAGGAACCTTATAGAGAAGATTTCTGATCCGTTCTGGTTCCATTCTCTGTCACTTGCTATAGGCTTTGACTGGAATTCAAGCGGAACAACAACGACCACACTTGGAGCGCTTAAAGAATACTTTCTAAAAAATCCCGGAGATGTGGTTGTGCTTGGCGGTAAAGGAATGAAGATGTCAGGTATTTCTGAAGAAACAGAGAAGCTTGTAAGTTCCGGGTTCATAAGCGATCAGTACGCAAGATCGCTTAGGTCCAAAGCTAAGTCAATTGCCCGTGTGGACCAGAATCTTTTGCAGGATGGATTTGACCTCTATATGCAGTTCATTGTTTCAGACTATTCAGGAAAATGGTCTATAGTACAGCAGGGCATGAATGGAAGAGAACAAATGGCACGAAGGTACCACTGGATATATGATCGGTCGTCAGATCTGTTGAACGATTCCAGGAATGGTTTATCGGCTGATAGGATAGAGCCAAGTGTGCTAGATCTAACTACCCGTAAAAGCGAAGGCAACCGTCGTTCTATGGTAGAAATAGCAGGGGAAAGACCAGAAAACCTGTTTAATAGGTTTGGTTATAAAGGTCAACGAACCTTGGACAATTTTAGCCTTGATTCTCGCGTGCTTGATTTGAATGTACGAGTGGATTGGAGAAAGTTAAGAAGCATCTATGAGTATTTGCCTGAGAATTTTGAACAGCTCATCTCAATCCCTGGAGTTGGTAAATCCACCCTGAGGGCTATTTCTTACCTTGCGGAGATTGTATACGGAGATGCTCCATCATATACTGATCCTGTAAAATTTTCATTTGCGCTCGGCGGGAAAGATGGAATACCTAAACCTGTGAACTACCAGGATTATGACAGATGCATAGAATTCTACAACGAAGTCCTTGGTAACCTGAAACATGAGAATAGAGACCTTGATCTTATAGCGAGAAACCTTTCCAAAATCAGCTTTCTGAAAACAGGTCGTGTTGCGACCACTTCGACGAGAAATCTTATCTAGACAAAAAATTACGAGAATGGGATACCGTAAAATTGAATTTGCAAAAATTAAATTGGATAGAATATACCACTAATAGCGGATGACAGGCTCGACAGTGCATTGTCCCTCACCCTGAGATTACACAATCGTTAAATATAAAAATAGACTAAGACTCAGATTAAAAAAAGATGGAAACTGAAGAAAAGCAAAGCTACAGAGTAGAAGATGAGTTACCCTTCCTTGATCCTGTTATTGCACAGTGGTTCAACTCTAAATACAGTTCACTCACAGAACCTCAGAGACGGGCAATTCCATTAATTCATGCCAAGAAAAATGTGCTTGTTTCCAGCCCTACTGGAACTGGCAAGACACTTACCGGATTCCTTGCAATTATAAACGAACTCTTCCTGATGGCTAGATCAGGTACTCTAGAAGACAAGATTTATTGCGTCTACATCAGCCCGCTCAAAGCCCTCGCAAACGATATTGACAAAAATCTGAAGACACCCCTTGATGAGATATACAGCATTCTTAACCAGAAAACAGAGCCTTTCCCTAAAATAAGGGTAGCTGTAAGATCAGGCGATACGCCTCAGAATGAAAGGCAGAAAATGTTGCGAAAGCCCCCTCATATTTTCATAACTACCCCAGAATCACTATCGCTGGTCCTTTCTGCACCTAAATTCAGGGAGAAGCTTTCCAGTGCAAGGTACCTTGTCGTAGACGAAATTCACGAAGTATCGGCTACCAAGCGTGGATCACTACTATCCATAAATCTGGAAAGACTTGAAAGCCTTACAAAGGGCCTTGTCAGGATAGGTCTCTCCGCCACACAGTCACCTCTTGAAACTATAGGGAATTACCTCTGTGGTTTTTATGATGATAAGAAGAGAGATTTCCAGATCGTTGATGTAGACACGAAAAGGTTTCTTGATCTCAGCACTATCACTCCAGTAAAAGACCTTACCCAGGCAAGTTCTGAAGTTGCAAACGACAAGATGTATGATATATTGGCAGAACTTATTGATACCCATAAGACCACTCTTATATTCACCAATACCAGATCTTCGACGGAGCATGTCGCCATCCGACTGAAGGCCCGTGGAATCGAGAGTATCGAAGCTCATCATTCCTCCCTCGGCAAGGAAACCAGGATTGATGTTGAAAACAAGCTAAAGAGAGGTGAACTGAAATGTGTGATCACTTCAACATCGTTGGAGTTGGGCATTGATATTGGCTATATCGACCTTGTTGTGCAGATTGGAAGTCCAAAATCAGTGTCAAAGGGCCTGCAGAGGATAGGCAGATCAGGACATGGAATAAATGAACTGCCCAAGGGAAGATTTGTCATATTCGACCTTGACGATCTGATGGAGTGCGCAGTACTCACCAAGGCAGCATATGACAGGGAAATAGACAAAGTAGTTATCCCGCGTAATCCTCTGGATGTGCTGGCGCAGGTCCTTGTTGGAATGTCGCTCGAAAAGCAGTGGAATGTTGACGAGGCTTTCACACTCATAAGGAGATCATTTTCTTACAGTACTCTCAGCAGAGATGATTACATATCAACACTTGATTATCTTTCCGGAAGCATGGAGAGCGGTGGCATATATGGGAAGATATGGTTCGACAGGGAAAATAACACCTTTGGAAAGAAGAAAGGTTCAAGAATGATTTATTTCATGAATATAGGCACTATTCCTGATGAGTCTGACTTCCACGTAATTAATGAGCGCGGAAAACAACTTGGACAGCTGAGCGACAAGTTTGTAGAAAGGCTGAAAACCGGCGACGTTTTTGTACTCGGTGCCAGAACTTACATGTTCCTGAGAACCTCCAGGAACAGAGTGATAGTAAAGGAAGCTGTAGGCATGAGACCCACGGTTCCATCCTGGACAGGCGAACTTCTCCCCAGAAGCTATGATCTTGGAGTTCTTATTGGAAGATTCAGAGAAGAAGCTGAAAGGAAGATTAAGTCCGGAGATAACGTGGACGAATGGCTGATGAGGGATTATCGTTTAGACGAATTTGGAGCCAATAGCCTTAAGTCTTACATAAGGGCACAGATAGAATTTTCTGTACCGACTGAAGTAAGGCTCCTGCTGGAAGGATATCTGGACGAACAGGAAAACTATAACGCAATTTTCCATATTCCTCTGGGGCGCAGGCTTAATGATGCCTTATCAAGGGCTTATGCATTGGCTATCTCAAACAAATATTCCGTCACTACAAGGGTCACTGTTACGGACGACGGATTCATGCTCACATATGCAAAAAAAATTCCATTGAAGACCTTGATACATACCTTGAACGCTGAAAATACCTTGGATTTTGTAAAGAGGTCTATCGCAAACACTGAGGTTTTCAAACAACGGTTCCGCCACTGTGCTTCAAGATCGCTGATGATCCTGAGAAAATACAAGGGGTATGATATTTCTGTTGCAAGACAGCAGCTCAGGAGCGACAAGTTGCTCAAATCACTTGAAGAGATTGAAAACTTTCCTGTCATCAAAGAAACCTTCAATGAGATTTTCAATGACATGATGGATGTCCCTAGGGCGGTAAAATATGTTGAAGAAGTCATTGACAGGAGGAAATACCGTATCAATGATTACAGAACAGATACGTCACCATTCAGCCATGGAATCATAATTTCAGGCATATCTGACATTGTCCTAATGGAAGACAGATCGAAACTGCTGAGAGAGTTGCAGAGCAAGATCATAGACAAGATGTACGGCGGGCAGGAGATTAGATTCCTGGTACAGGATGGGAAGGAATCTGAAAGGTATTTCCTAGACAAAATTCCAAAAATAAGTTCTCCGGAAGATGCCGATTTGTTTATAGATCATTTTCTGTATATAGATCCTTTCAAATCCAGATTCAATTCTCCTTCCCCATATTCATCGATTCCTGTCACCGATCTTATGGAGGAAAAGATGGCTGACGGAAAATTACTTTCAGTGTTTGTCAGAGGCGTCCAGTGGGCGTCCAGAGAAAATTATGATGTATGCAGAGCTATCTTCCGTAAAGAGATTCAGATGGACCAGAAAGAAAGAGAGGTTCTAGATGCCTGCAGCAATTCATCCTTCAACGAATTGAAGGAACGGACCGGAATGGAAGACAATGATCTGAAGAACCTCATAATGAAGATGGAATCTGCATATCTAATCAATAGAACTGTAGTTTCAGGGATAACCAGGTATAGCAAGAATCAGCCTGGAGAACCTAAAAACACTGAGGATGCTATGCGGACGGCACTCGTCCTGGTGCTTGGAAGTTATGGGCCACAGACCCTTGACGAGATCCTGATCAAAATCCCAGTAGAATCATCGACTGTTGAGAATTCTTTGAAAAAACTTGTGGAAGCTGGACTGGTTGTTTATGATTATATTACACCTGTATTTTCGAAACAGTACATCCTGAAGTCAGATCTTGAAAATATACTCTCCCTCGAAAGAGTGGATGTCACCAGTTCAAGAACGGATAAATTTCTGCGGGTTTTTAATGATGAGGAAGAATATTTCAGGAACATGGGATACTTCTGCGATTTCTGGGACTTGAGACAACGCGTCCCTATGGCCACAGAAGCTGGCGTGAACCACCTGATCCTTGGTGGGAAGATCATGAGGACAAGGATGATCAAGAAACGGGACTGCTATGTAAGCAGGGAGCTTGTCCTTGCACTTCACTCCCTGCGTTATGAGAAGGAATCTGAAAGCGAGAGGGAGATTTTCTCCTTGATACAGAAAGGAGTGAATACGGAAAAGGATCTTGAGAAATTTACAGTGATGGAAAGGAGGACCCTTAGACAGTTACTCTCAATCATGGAGTACCGTGGAGTCATAGCAAGGACTGAAGATAGAACCTTTGTCGAATTTCTGGGATTTTCAGAACCTATACCGCAGGATGATGCCATACGAGTAATACTTAGGCTTTATGGGCCGATATCTGCGAAGGAAATCAGGAACAATTTCTGGTTCAATCCCACCATACTTTCAAGGATAAGCATTGAACAGTCCTACAGGAATGGCGAGATTTATTATGGTGCTGGATCAGTTCGTTCAGACAGAAATTCAATGCTCCTTACAATGAAAGATCCAAGTTCTGTTTACTTCGATGGAAATTATTTTGGCTACACTGGCCTGAACGCAAGAATAATAGCTAGAGGTCATGAAGTGGCAGATTTCGCTATGAACAACAACAGGCAGATCCTTGTGATTTCAAATCTTGAGATAAAAACGGGTCTGGATGAGTTTATCGCAGTATTAAAGGAGTCAATGGAATTTAATCATGTCAAGGCAGCTCTTGTTTCCGGTGAACCAGAGATTGTGGAGGAGGCTAAAAGACTCGGGATAAGCAACATGGGTCAATACATCTCAATCAGCGATCTACCTATGCTTGAATTTGCAGAATCAGAATTGCTTCTCTATGCAGCTGGACGTCTTCTCTCCTTATCAAGGCAGAAAACATCAATGTATCCATTCTTGAAGGAACGATATCTTGGAGTGAGAAACGATATTGAGGGATCACTTCTTGGTCTTAAAGGTCCAATGCTTGACAGTTACTTCAGATCAAAGCTCATTTTTACTTTCAATGGCCCATATCATATCAATGCTATGGGTACTATAGAGGCTGCATCTTTATTCAGGGCTTTGCATAATTATTCAATCACACAAAACGACAGAGAAGTAATCAGGATAGTTCTGGAAAATGGAAGCGTTGGAGAGACGGAGATTTTGCACAGTTTGAAAACAGGGATACTCGGTTCAAGAACCATGATTAAGAGACTCTATGAGATGTGTGTTCTGGCAAAGGATTCTGACCATAAGTTCGTATATGTGCCGGAGAAGTTCAGAAGATTGGAGGCAATAGAACTTGTCTTAAGAGAAATTCTAAAAATTATAGGATTTTTCGATTATGATAGGCTTGAAAAGATGATAGGCGCGGTCCAGGATGAGGAGTTTTCTTCTGTGATAGAAAAATTGATAGATGAAGGAACAGCGAAGGAATTTATCTCTCCAGACATGGGAAAAATTGTCTATGTCTGTTCAGACCTTGCAAGAAGAAATGGAAAACCACGAAAAAATGATGGGACTTCTCTTATAATAAGTCCAAAGGATCTGATCTCGCTTTATTTCAATGATTACATAAAATCACGTTTCGGATCCGGAAACATGTTTTACTTCCTCACGGATGGAGAACTGAAAATAGCATTTTCAGGCAGAAAGAAGGGGAGATCGATTGACGTCAGAAAAATTATTGGAGATAGATCCTACAGGGATCAAATCAAGAAGGAGATGAACATTCTTGGTCACGCGGTCACGTTTAGCTGATCAGTCCAGAATTTATGCCAACAATTGTAGCCGACCCAGTTAACTAACGAAAATCATAGCCTGAACGCCAATATTTATTGGGAGATTATTTTATCTGGAGATAATGTCAGGCGATCGCAACCTGAACGGTAGGTTTTTTCTCTATCAGATCTGTATTCTCGTCATTGCAGCTATTCTACAGTTTGGTGGGATCTTCAATGTATACAGATTCGTGCCACTTTCGCTACTGATTAATTCTGATACACCTGGTTTTGCAGTTATTACAACATTGATAATTGTTGGGTTTGTCTTCGAAGAAAGAATTACGGAGCACATTGAATCATACGGTTTATCGTTCAGGTTCGAAGCAGTATTGATCAGTCTGATCATACTCTATCTAACAAGTGGTCTTCTCATTTTCTGGGCTCTTTA
>JBBYJL010000037.1:0-11996 GCA_043196285.1 Thermoplasmataceae archaeon
CTATATCTCTGTGCCTTAAATCTTTAGGATCGCTTGAATGCATTCCTAATCTTCCTGTTCAATCCCCAAAAACTGCAGAATTTATTACTGTCCTGATGGAAACCAGGATGCAATGAGGAAATGTTTCTTCTAGTCCATGGGAATAAATTGCTGAAGCTAGTGTAAACAACCACTACAAACTGATGAGTTCCTAAGGTTCCATTTTCTATGAAATTCTCGCTCGCAATGTCAAATTTATTATTCTTCTGCAATTTCCGGAATAAATGCCTGAGACGATTTCCCAGTAGTCTCCATTAGCATAAAGTTGATTATATTATATAAAAAGAAGAAAACAAACTACTTTGGAAAGAACTCTTTGATAACAAAATTATTAAATTGTTGATGCTATCACAATGTATGGATGAAAAAGAGGAAGAATTGAATAAGGGTCGAAGAACCTTCCTCAAGGCTATGATTGTTTTATCTGCTGGTGTTGCAGTAGCAGGTGTTTTGAAGGGGGCTGTCACAAATATAATCACTCCACTGGTGGGAATAAGTTCCTTTCCAACTATGGAGATTGTCGGTACTGACGGTAAGCCTATACTTTTCAGTGATATTCCAGTGAATACCCCAACTACCTGGCTTTTCTATTACCCTCTTACCAACGATCCTAATTTCCTCCTGAATCTTGGAGATGCCAACGGCAATCCTGTCAATATTCCTCCTTACGACGTGCCCATACCGGCCACGGGATCAACTTACAAGTTTAAAGGTGGTGTAGGACCAAAGGGATCTGTGGTTGCGTACAGTGCTATATGTCAGCATCTTGGATGCATACCGCCTGAAATTCATTATTATCCACCCACCCAATCCATTCCTGGGACAAGCTTCAGCGGATCTACCAATCCAGGTTATATTCACTGTTCATGCCATGGCAGCACATATGACCCTTTAAAGGGAGCTAAGGTTATAACCGGGCCAACCTCCCGACCTCTGCCCAACGTTGAGCTCCAATACAATCCGGCCACTGGTACCTTCACCGCCTATTCAATGGTAGGTCCAACAATATATGGAAAGGTTTCTGATCTCAGCGGAGGTACGCCATATGCATCAAGTGCAACAACTGTGACTGTTACCAACACCGGTATTGCTTAAGAGGATGAAAATAAATGGTTGAAGAAAGCAAGATAAAGAAGATAATAACAAATGAGTTTGGCGAAGATCCGCTCAAGATCGATCAGCTTCCGCTGAAACGAGTTCCGGATTACATGAGGGGGAAGGGTGGAATTCTCTACTGGACCGGCGCCATGATCAGCATTGCGTTTGTCTACCAGGTTGTAACTGGACTATTTCTCCTCCTGTATTATAACCCCGCTGACGCGTATGCGTCCACAGAATACATTATAAACAATGTGCCTTACGGCGCTCTGATCAGCGCAACTCACCTTTATGGCGCATATGCAATGATTGTACTGATTTATGTTCATATGTACAGGAATTACTTCCATGGTGCATATAAGAAGCCAAGGCAAATTCAGTGGATTACTGGTGTGATCCTTCTTGCACTGACTCTCGGAGTTGGATTTTTCGGATATTCCATGCCTGGAGATGTCCTTGCGTATGATGCAACCGATGTTGGAAGAGGAATAGCTCAGTCAACACCTATGATAGGTAATTACCTTGTGGCAATTGTATTTGGGAACGGGACTACCACTGGCCTATTTCAGAGGATGCTGGGCTGGCACATCATTCTTGCTGCCCTTATCGGCCTGATATTCGGCCTTCATTTCTATCTTGCAGAATCAAACTCTATAATGCCTTCACTAAAAGAGGCAAAATACAGGGCACCCGCAGTCGATACAGAAAAGCCGGAATACAAGAAGTGGTACCCATACAACTTTGCTTTCATGATCCAGTTAGCAATGATGGTTGTCGGTCTGATTATACTCATACCATCTATAATTGCTCTGCTTCCTTCTGTTCCAAGCCTGTTTTCACCTTTCCCGAGCGTTTCTCCTTCAAGCCCGCTTGCACTTTATGTTCCTGCGTATCCACCGTGGTTCCTCCTGTTTGTTTACAAGGCCGTTGACTTCTTCAACTTCACCGGTTCTCTTGCTCCTCTGAATGCTATCGGCCCCCTTATAGCTTCCACCGTGTTTGGGGTTATTCCTCTCCTCTATTTCGTTTTCGTTCCTTTCATTGACAGAAGTAATGATCTCCATCCTCTTTCAAGGCCCATAATAACCTCATTTGGGATACTCGGCATAATCTACATGGCCATACTTTCGGCATGGGGTGCGCTGACACCTGGCGTTCCCATAGCCCCTCCTGAGGTTCTTGCTGTTCTTGTTCCTCCATTTGTTGTCGTGGTTGGAGGAATGCTTGTTCTGAGCAGGCTTTACAGACATGGTAAACTTAATGTCACGTCGGAAAAGCTAATGGCATCGTTCGTGATCTTCCTGCTTGTACTTACTTTCGCGATGATATCTTTCGCTGAGAACATATCAGCATTCCTGTACCATACATCTGCGCTGAATATGCTGGCCACATTCTTCACAGGAGGTGTCACTGTTTTTGCAGCTGTTGGAACCATGAAGAGTGCAGATTACTACACAGATATTGAGAAAGGCCGCCCCAAGACTGTCAAGCAGAAGAAGGGTATGAGCATCAATGCTGCTGTCATAACTTCGTCAGTTCTTGTTATAATATCCATCACAATTCTCGTACTCATAGCTGGACTCAATCCGATTACTCAGGCTATGGTATTTGGTCTGGGGCTGGGTACGGATCTAATCATTGCAGGAATAATTTTAAGAATATACAGATTGACCTTCTACCATGAGTGACATAAGAGTATCCGGTTTCAACGACATAATATTCTGGCAGGAGGACGGCGTTGGCATCATAGTGATAAGGTCCAACGAGAGTGGGCTCGCAAGAAGGAACTTTGTCAATGAATTGATAATGGCGCTAACCACTGCCTCGACAGACGACATGGTCAAATCTGTTGCAATAACCGGTATTAACAATAATTTTCTTTCCGGCCTCATCGATGCACCTAAGAACAGCCATGAACTCTTCGACTTCCTGAGCTACACCTCCACATTCCTGTCTGTAGTCTATTCCCTCGGTAAACCAATATATTCAGTTCTCAGCGGAGATTCGATTGATCTGGGAAGGGAAATTTCACTTGCTACAGACATTATAATATCATCCGACAGTGCAAAAGTTGGGTTTTCTAAGAACTACAGATTCATGGCCGGCGGATCAATAACATCCCTGAGATTTCCATTACTGGATGTATCGGTCGCAAAAGAGGGGAAAAACGTCGATCTGGTGTATTCAGGAAAAACACTTCTTGAATCTGCCAAGAATTTCATCATTTCCGATAGCGGCCGTAGCAGGCATCTTATGAGACGGGCAAGATTGAGGGATATGCGTGTTACCCTTCTAGAAGAGAGGGAGGATATCCTCTTCAGGGAAAATCAGGCCGAGAATCATACCAGCGCATAAAAATAGACGAATACCGCGGAAAGTATTACAGTGATTATGGATGAGAACAGGTTGACTTGGCCCTTGGAGATAATGCCCCTGTTCTCGAGCGTTCCACCAAGCACGCTGTCGATGTTGGATCCCAGAAAGCCCATCAGCGTAACAAATACCACAACGGGAACGTTAAACGTTCCAAAATAGAAGAACGTGAATGTAATCGCAATAATAAGACCTCCAAGAAGAGATGCAAGGCTTCCAAAGAGTGAAATGCCTCCATTTACGCCTGGATCTGTTTTCCTGAAACTGGTTATCATGATTACGTTCTTGTCTATTACACCTATTTCCGACGCAAAGGTATCGGAATTTATAACCGAAAATGACACTGCGAAAAGAAGAAAAAGATCGCCGTAATCAAAAACCCAGTATGCCTTAAAAAGATTCAGTACAGCCAGGAATACTCCTATGATTCCGGCATAAATTATGTTGGATGTGCTTCGCTCTCCATGTTTACCTTCCTGGAGTCTGGCGACCTCTTTTCTCCCTAAAAAAGCTCTCGTTGCCGCGAACGATGTAATTGCAAATATTATCATCAGGATGAGCCAGAGGATGTTCCCGCCAATTCCAATTATCGCACCAACTATCAGTGCCGCTATACTTCCTCTTTTGCTGAAGACTCCGAACTTCAGCGAGAGGAAAAACAGCAGTATGAGAATGACAAGTATAATTAGATCTGTTACTAGTTGACTTATACCGATTACCAGCCTCTGTTCTGCATCTTCATTTCGCTTGGTATGTTCTCGATGGCGGTACCCTGCATCCCCTCAAGGCCCTCTGAGACCTGGCCTATCAACTCATAGTCCTCAAAGTTTTCCACTGCGTCCACGATAGCCTTAGCCATCTCATTTGGGTCCCTGGACTTAAATATGCCGCTTCCAACAAAGACCCCGTCAACGCCCATCTTCATCATGAGAGCACCATCTGCTGGAGTCGCAACGCCTCCGGCGGCAAAATTAACCACAGGCATCCTACCCTGTGACTTGATCTGTTTTAGAACATCAAGTATACCCTTCTGTATTTCCTCTATACCCATCCCATAGTACACATTGTTAGTGTCAATCTTTGCACCCTCTCCGAAAAGCTCCTCCGTCAGCAGCTGTCTTTCCTTGAGGTATGGCTGCGAGATCCTCACCGCCATGTTGTAAAGCGAATCATCATCGCTGTTCTTGATTGCCTCTATCCCGTCATTGACCATGCGTATGTGTCTTACTGCTTCAATCACGTTACCAGTTCCGGCCTCTCCCTTGGTTCTTACCATGGCTGCTCCCTCAAAAATCCTTCTAGCTGCCTCGGAAACATTTCTGGCACCACACACAAAGGGTATCTTGAACTCTCTCTTGTTCAGGTGAAAAAATGGATCCGCCGGAGTAAGGACTTCACTTTCATCCAGCATATCGACGTTAAGTGCTGAAAGGGTATATGCTTCGGATATGTGACCGATCCTCACCTTGGCCATTACAGGTATTGTGACAGCATTCATTATCTCCCGGATCTTCATTGGATCTGCCATCCTTGCTACGCCTCCGGCAGCCCTGATGTCTGCAGGGACCTTTTCGAGCGCCATGACGGCCACCGCACCTGCTGCTTCCGCAACCCTTGCCTGCTCTACGGTTGTGACATCCATAATAACTCCGCCTTTGGTCATTTTGGCAAATCCGTGCTTCAGTAAATCATTACCAGCTTTCAGGGAAGATAAATCTATAGGCATCTTTCTCAACGCAAAATTGTGAGTCTGTATAAATAGATTTATGAAAGAGCAATACTTTTATGATTTGCTGATTTCCTGAGAGAAATACCGTGATGGCACGGCACTTTCCAGCATGAGCGTACTGTCATGCCTTCATGTTTCCTTCATGCCATTGACCAATTCTGTAATATACGATCTAGTAATACTCTAAAAATCATAAGACCCGAGTCTGGTGGGCTCACCTAAAAAGGAAAGTGAAAGTTGAATAATGCTGACTATAATCTTTACACTGATCAAATTTTTGACCATATTATCAGCAGGTATTATAGCTGGTTTTATAGGATCACTTACTGGCCTGGGAGGCGGAACAATACTTGTCCCGCTACTGACATTATTTTATGGGGTTCCTGTAATATTTGCAACGGGTGCGAGCCTTGTTTCGACCATAGCAACCTCAGACGGCTCTGCAAGTGCCTACACACGCGAAAAAATAGCAAATGTTAATCTGAGCATAAGCCTGGAGATAGCCACGACTGCAGGTGCAATAGTTGGATCGCTCGTCGCGATATATATCTATGCACATTCCCTTTCATGGATAATTTACATAGTATTCGGCATTATACTCCTGTTCTCCCTGATTCCAACTATCAAAAAGATTGCGTTTGAAACACCAAAATTTATTCCCCCAGACTGGACTACCAAATTCTTCAAACTGAGCGGGAGCTATTATGATGATCGACTCAAGAAGAGGATCGATTACCATGGTGTGCGATGGTACCTTGGGGAAGTCATCATGTTCTTTGCAGGATTTTTCTCCGGCCTGCTTGGAATAGGAAGTGGCGCGCTGAAGGTTCTCGGCATGGACTGGGCGCTAAACCTGCCAATGAAGGTTACCACAACAACAAGTAATTTCATGATAGGCATCACTGCAGCAACCAGCAGCTCGATCTACTGGTATGCTGGCTTTATTCAGCCCTTCATTGCTGCCTCAACTGCCATCGGAGTGCTTATCGGAGCATATTTTGGTGCCAAGGTGCTGATCAAGGTTACAAACAAGGATATCAGATGGATTTTCTTCTCACTGCTCATGTTTCTCGGACTTGACATGATTTTTACAGGATTCAACAAGATCAATATTTATATTGTGAGTCTTGTTTTCCAGTTTTTCCTTGCAGTCGGCATATCCATTGTCCTGATACTTTTGCTTTACGTTCTTATGAAAAAAGGATTTTTTGGGGTTGAGGAAAAATGAAGGACTTTGATGATACCATGGTGGTGAGCCATTTCCTGAGGGGGGGAGCTGTCCTCAGCCTTACATTCATAGCAGCGGGAGTGATCCTTCTCTTTGTAAGGAATGGAGGAGACGGATATACCCTCGCACAGATAACAAGCTATTCATATTCCCAGCTATACAACATAGACTCTAAGAGCATGCCTCTTTCAATGATATTGCCCGGTATATTTGACCTGGATGGCATTTACTTCATTGCTTTAGGATTGTGGCTCCTCATATTCACGAGCGTCAGTGTGGTTGTAGTCAGACTGGTCTGGTTTTCGCAGCAGAAGGATATCAAGTTTGTCATAATGACTCTAATCGTTCTCTTCAACCTGTTTTTCGCAATGATAGTTATTCCCACAATCATTTGATTCTACAGAATGTAGCGATTTTGGAAATCAGGAACTAATGCTGGCAAACCTTAATGCTTAAAATTGCGCAAAAATCGATCTATAGAATTAGCAGAAAAATACAGTAAATCTTTATTATTGTTGTAGGGATACTTCAAATGCGGCATTATGCTAAACTTCGAGAGAGTGAAGATACAGTTCGAAAAACCGGAGGATAGAAAAAAATCTTTTTTGCTGGAACCAGCGAAGGAGTACACCGATGATGAAGGCGTCGCTGAGGCAAGCAGATGCCTAGGCTGCAACATATGCACTCAGGCATGCCCCGCAAGTCTTGATATAGGTGGCTATATCAAGAGCACTGCTGTAGGTGATCCTGCCGAAACTGTTAGGATTGTGTTTGAGAATCTGCCGTTTCCCGCCATAATCGGAAGGGTCTGCACACATTTCTGTGAGGACATATGCGTTCTCTATGATACTGGCGGTCCCATTGCGATAAGGCACCTCAAGAGGTTTGCAGCCGACAAGTTTGATGACTATGGAAAGATTCTTTCACTTCCAAAGAGAAACTTCGTAGACAAAAAGATCGCAGTCATAGGAGGTGGACCATCGGGTCTTGCTCTTGCGTATTACCTTTCGATTCAGGGGCTGAAGGTCACTATTTATGAAGCTCTTCCGCAGCTGGGAGGTTTCATGCTCGTAGGAATTCCAAGGTACAGGCTTCCTCAGGAGGTCCTATACAAGGAGATTGGATTCATAATATCCCAGGGTGTAGAGGTTCATACCGGCACTAAGGTAGGCGTTGACATACAGTTTAGTGATATCATGAACAACTACGATGCAGTATATATGTCAATAGGCAACCACATGCCAAGGATGACAGGAACTCCCGGAAGCAATGCCGGTAATATACTTCATGCAACTGAATTCCTCAGGAGGGTTGCCCTCGGAGAGAAGATTGACGTAGGAAAGACTGTGGTTGTGGTTGGAGGAGGTTTTACCGCCAATGATTCAGCCAGGACTTCACTCAGGCTGGGTGCTGAGAATGTCTATATAATGTACAGGAGAAGGGAGGTAGACAGGCCAGGATATCCTTCAATGAACGCGGATGAGGAAATGGAGGAAACCGTTGAAGAAGGGGTGAAGTACATGTGGGAGGTAACTCCATTCGAATATACTTCAGAAAATGGGAAGGTTTCTGGCGTGAAATACTGGCATAATGAGATGGTTATTGAAGGAGGTGGCAGAGCGAAGCCTATCCCAATCAAGGACAAGGTGGAATTTCTCCAGTGTGACACAATCATAGAGGCTACGGGACAGGAATCGGACTTCTCTTTTCTCGGGGATGAATATCTGAGGAAGTTGAGGCTCACTCCACAGGGTCAGGTCATAGTGGACCGGAATGGAATGACCTCTATTCCCAAGCTGTTCAGCGGGGGAGATTCAACAAACATAAACAGAGACCTGATATCGGCTGTCAGGGATGCTGATACTGCTGTCCTGGGTATACTTGAATACCTTAACCTCATGGACAGGATCAGTGATGACAAATGGCTCCCCATCCTCGACAGGTGGAAGAAGTACTCTCCTTCAGCAGGCAAGAAAATGGGATAACATTCATCTGGAGATGGTGTCGAATCCTGTGTATGGTATAAGTGCATCAGGTATCCGGATCTCTGTTCCTTCCCTATTCTGGAAATTTTCCATTATGGCTACCAGAATTCTCGTTGTTGCAAGGGCTGTGCTGTTAAGTGTATGAACGAACCTGTGCCCCTCGGCAGTCCTGTACCTGATGTTGAGGGACCTGGCCTGGTAATCGGTATTGTTAGAGGCTGAGACTACCTCCCTGAATCTCCCCTGCGACGGGAACCATACCTCTATATCATACTTCTTGGAATTGAGCACGCTCAGTTCACCTGAGCAGAAGTTTATGACCCTGTAGGAAAGACCAAGCGACTGGATGAGTTCCTCCGAATTCCTCAGCAATTCCTCGTGGAAGTCCTTCGACATCCCAGGCTCACAGAATATGAACTGTTCCACCTTGTTGAAATTGTGTACCCTGAAAATACCCTTTGTATCCTTTCCATGGGCGCCTGCCTCCTTCCTGAAGCAGGGGGAAAAGCCAGCAATCCGGAGGGGAAGGTCCTCGGGGGAGAGAATCTCTCCTGAGATCATGGCCGCAATTGGATGCTCGCTCGTTGAAATGAGGTAAAGGTCCTCTCCTTCAATCTTGTATAGGGATTCTCTGAATGTTTCCATGTCCGTGGCTCTTGACATGCTTTCGTAATTCATCATCAGTGGAGGCTCAACAATTGAAAAGCCCCTGTCAGAAAGGAAGTCGACTCCATAGTTGATCAGCGCAAGTTCAAGTTTGAACAGCCTACCCTTGAGATAGTAGAATCGTGAACCTGCTATTCTTCCAGCTGTTTCAAGATCAACGAGACCAAGCTTTTCCTGGAGGTCGACGTGACTGATGGGCCTGTAATCTATCTCCTTGAACTTCCCTTCACCGTTTGTGGATTTCAGGAAAGTCTCCACATCTTCTCTGTAGACATTAGCATTACCGATGAATTTCAGAAACGGGTTATTTTCATCACCCCTGCAAATAGGAACTGTTTCATCAATGATGTTCGGAATCTGTTTCAATATCTGATCTCTTTCTGTTTCTACTGATATAAGTTCTGACTCACGGCTATTGATCAGAACGTTTGTTTTTGAAACCTCTTCCTTGATTGACGTAACCTCCTTTCCATCCTTTACAAGCCTGGAAATTTTCATGGATAGTTCGTTCTTTTCATGCTTCAGGTCGTTTACCTCTTTCAGCATCTCCCTCCACTTCCGATCCAGGACGAAAAATTTATCGACAAGGTCTCTGCCAAACCCTCTGGCCTCGCATGAAGAATAGAAAATTTCTGGTTTCTCCCTCAGGAGTTTTACGTCTATCATTGCAGGAAGATAAAATAGGTTGATATTAAATTATAGAAATATTAGATGCTTGAATAAGGTATGCCCGTGTCATCTTCGCTGTCAACCTCGTTCCCGCGGTATTCGCTGAGACCTCTGGTTGTTCTTGTTACAGTGGGATTATTCCTGCTCGCCCTGAAACTGTTAATTTCAGAGTTCCTGTTGAGCGACTGCACCATGGTGACCTCGTGCGACTTCATGTAGCTGACGCTCCCCCCTACGTAGCTGAATGTGAGAAGTTCTATCATGGCACCTGGAACAAGCACTGCGAAAGTCTTGATTACACCGTAGCTTGTGTACATGTCTGTGAGCAGATTGGATGCCGCAATGAGTTTTGACGACGATATGGTCAGTACTCCCTGTGAGAAATAAGTAGAAGCAAATGCCAGTGGTCCCGACTTGAATGGAAGGAGGGCAAATGTGACCAGTAGTATCGCAGAAATTGTAACCATTGATGATATTATTCCCTTGGTCCCATCGCCGGATCGCCTGCCAGATACATATCCCGCAACACCGGGACCCAGGATCGGTATCCACCAGAGCAGGAATGTCAGGATTAGAGAGAAGTATATTCCTTTGGTTTGTGAATAAAGTAGGGCGTTTTTCAAGCTGTCCTGTTGCTGATATTTGCGATACGATTTACGCGTTGCCTTTTCGGTGAATCTGTTTGTGGTGGTAAATCTATCCATGTTAGTCCGACAATATTAAGCTAAATCAATATTTAAACTTATCTTAAAAAGTAAGGGAAAAATGAATATTATCATGCACCATATTTTTCAGCTCTGTCAGACAGCCCCAAGAGGACATTCATAAGGTCTGAACTTCTTATCTTAAGGCTTCCCCGAGACGCGGTCACCTCGTCGTAGCGTGTAACACCGTCTGTTCGCATTCCTGCTGTGGCGATAACCAGTGGCACAGGGTCTCCTGAATGTTCCTTCAATGCACAGGGTGTGCTGTGATCCCCGGTTACAGCCACAAGAATCTCGTCCAGTTTAGGTATGATCTGTGCAAACGCCCTGTCTGACCATTCAATTACCTTCCTCTTCAGGTCTGGATTTCCGTCATGGCCTGCCACGTCTGGAGCCTTTATGTTAACAAGGACAAAATCCCTGGTTTCCAGTGCCTGCAGGGCAGTTCTGATCTTTCCGGCGTAATCTGTATTCACTGTTCCGGTTGCGCCTGGATATTTTATGACATCCATTCCAGCGAGGTCACATATCCCTGCTATCATTGGTATTCCGACAACGCAACCAGCCTTCATTGAATATTTTTCCTCGAATTTCTCAAGAGATGGAGCCTTTCCAGCACCTCTCAGCAGAATTTCGTTCGCAGGCAGATCTCCTCTTGCTGCTCGATGTGTGTTGAACTGGTGTGTGTCCAGGATTTTCCTCACCTCTGACAGATAGTGGTTCAGAACCTCTGCAGTGTGATCTGCATCAGGATCAAGCGGTGTTATCTTCTGGGGTGGTTTCCCGGTTTGGTGTGGATCAGAATCAGAAATTCTGTCAGAGAGATTATCGCCACTCATCACCAAGGCGGCGCGATGTTCCACTCCAGGCATAACAGAAAATTTAACCCCGTCAAGTTCCATGGAAACCGCTTCACAGAGTTCCAGGGTAGATTCACTTATCCTGCCAGCCCTCCTGTCCTGAATAACACCGTTTTTGTCACGATAAGCAAAATTGGCCCTGAAGGCGATGTCTCCTGCCCTAACTTTCATTCCGAGTCCCATTGCCTCAAATGGTCCTCTTCCGGTGTAAACTTCCTCCGGATTATAACCAAGAATTGAAAGATGTGAAGTATCTGAACCCGGTCTGATTCCTTCCCTGATTGGAAACATCAAGCCGTTGATTCCGTGGCTTGCAAGATAGTTCAGGTTTGGCCTGTAAGCAGCCTGCAGACCGGTACTACCATTCAGTGACTGATTTGGCCTGTCCCCAAGACCATCCATGATTATGAGTAATATTTTCTTCATGGCGGTTTATGGAACGAAAGGAATAAAAGTTTAGCTTTCATCAGTATTATTTCAGATCCGCAGTCTTTTCTGGATTGCTTTCATGACATCAGGTCACTGGCAAAAGCGACAATAGAAGCATCGTTCTTCAACTATGCGGTATTTTCAAAAACAAAACAATAAACGTAAAATTTGTTGTCAAAAAAGATCATGGCTGGAGAATGGTATGCAATAGATTCG
>JBBYJL010000038.1:0-11891 GCA_043196285.1 Thermoplasmataceae archaeon
GACAATAACGGTGAAATATCTTGTTCCAGTGAATTCGCATAAGACAGGGAAAGATACAGGAAGACACTGGATGAATACAGGGAGGCGATGAGGAAATTCGCCCTTAATGAAATCGATCCTGGATCAACACTGTCTTTTGGCCTGTTCTTTGCTATCAGATCCATCATGGATAGGTAAAATATTCTTAGCTTTCTGAGAAGGCATACCGGAATCTATGCCGAATCACTGTCTTTCATGATCATTTCAAGACCGTTTGAACCTTCTTCAGACCTGGATCTCATAGACCTGGCAGGAAGGGTGTACCATACATGGAATGGCGGAATCAGTGAAGATAATGTTTACAGATCGCTTGACATCCTCATTGAAAAGAAGGAACGTATCGAGATGGACATATTCAATGCACTGAAGCCTGAAAAATTCGTCATACATTACGATCTCACATCTTTATACTTTGAAAGACGAGAAAATAACGATCTTGTCCTTTTTGGACACTCGAGAGACAAGAAAAGAGGGAAAGAACAGATTGTCATCGGCCTTGTCATGGCAGATGGAATACCAATATACTATGAGGTATGGCCTGGCAACACGATAGATCCGAAAATAGTCGAATCAACCATATCCATGCTGAAGGAGAGATTCCATATCGGAAAGATGATACTCATTGCAGACAGGGCATTTGGTTGATCGAAATCCCTTGATCTCCTTGGCAGCAATTAATACATTACGGCAGCATACAGACGGGATCAGCCATATTGAACCATTCTCATGAACACTGATTTCACCGATGGAAAGGAATGGAATAACCTTAAGATAAAGAGCGTAAACATAAATGTTGATGATGTCCTGAATGGCGATCCAACAGAAGAACAGGGAAAGCTTGCAGAGAAAAGGAGATAAAGGATAACAGCGATCTGAAGAGATCATTTGGGAAGTTCAGCTCACTTGTGAAATTCAACTATGGTCCTGCAGTGATCAATGAGAAACGCATAAACGTGCTTACAAAGCTTGCAGGAAGGTCCCTCATTATCACAAACATAGAACTTGATGACATAGATGTTGTCTTGTCCTACAAGGGCAGAGGCAGATCGAGCGTTCATTCAGGACAACAAAATTGTTTCTTGAGATAAGACAGGTATACCACAGGAAATCAGAAAGGATAAGGGCGCATATGTTTGTCTGTGTGCTGTCTCTCCTGATCGCAAGGATAATCGAAAAATCCACCGGAATGACAATAAAGAGAATACTTACGGATCTGGATTTTCTTGATGTTGTTCCTTTTACCATCGGGAAGAGGAATATGTATATATCATCGAATAGCAGTGAAGCTTCTAATATCTTGAAGATTTTGAAACTGCCGTATCCCAAGATACGTGAAAGTGCACATACATAAGTCTCATAAACGTCAGGGAAACAATAAAAAACATAGGTTCGGAATCAAACGTTGACATTGTCTGTCATGCGAAACTCAAGTTCAAGCACAGGTTCAAGACTAAGGAGGGTCTGCTAAGAACATCCTACTGGCACCACAGGTACCTATCAACCGGATCTTGACAATGTCAAAAAAGGAGACACTGTTAATTCCTCGTTGATTCTCGCCGCTAACGCACATATAGCCAGTGATTCACTAATTGCTTAAGTCCTCTCAATTACAGACTCTTTTGAATGGTGCCAAATTTCCGCATTACATTTTCCTTGATTTATCAACTAAAATTTGACAAAGTCGAAAAAAAGAAAGGTTAAGAACATATATTCGTATTCTTTCTGATGGATAAGTCAAGAAAATATGAGTTGACGCTTTCGAATCTCTTGCGAAATGCCGTTGAAAGGAATCCTAATCAATTAATTTCTTATCGGGGTAAGTTAAATTTTACCTATCGTGAGTTCCTTGATAGGGTGGAACATCTTGCTAAATCCTTAATCAGGCTTGGTTTACAGAAAGGTGACAAGGTTGCAGTTATTGATTGGGATACAAACAGGTATCTTGAGGCATATTATGCGATTCCTATGGCTGGAGGTGTTATTCATACAGTTAACATAAGATATCCTCCTGAACTAATATTTTACAGTATGCAGCATGCAGAGGACAAATTTGTTATTGTTAGGGATGAATTTACATCGAAACTTGAACCGAGTAAGCATCTTTTCGATTTTATAAAGCTGTGGATTGTATATTCAGAGTCCGGCAAAGTATCAACAACCCTTGAACCTTTTCATAACTATGATGAGTTGATGAATGGAGATAATGAAGTTACCTTACCAAATGTCATGGAAGACGATCCAGCCACAATATTCTATACTTCTGGAACAACCGGGCTTCCCAAAGGTGTCAGCTTTACGCATCGTCAACTATTTCTTCATACTATGGCCTTGGGTTCTGCAACCAACGACGAACCGATTGATGCCACAAGTGATGACGTGATAATGCCTCTGGTACCCATGTTCCATGTTCATTCATGGGGTCTTCCATATTTCGCAATAATGAGGGGCATGAAATATATACTTCCTGGAAAATATGACATAGGTGAATTGCTTAAAATAATCGAGAAAGAGCATGTGACACTTAGTGCAATGGTTCCTACCATCCTCTACATGCTGGTTTCTGATCCTGATGCATCAAAGATACTTCCTAAATCCAAGCTAAGGACTCTCATAGGCGGCGGGGCTCTCTCAAAGGGACTTGCACAGAATGCAAAGAAAATGGGTATAGAGGCGGTCTCAGGCTATGGTATGTCAGAAACCTGCCCTGTTCTTACACTCGCGACATTCAACGTTGATGTAAGGAAATTGCCTGAAAACGAAAAAGAGAAGTATCTGACGAAAACTGGCGTTCCAATACCTATGGTCTCTTTGAGGGTTGTAGATAAAAGTGGGAATGATGTTCCAAAGGATTCTACTTCTATCGGTGAGATTATAGTACAGGCACCATGGCTAACAAAAGAGTATGTAAAGGATCCGGAAAACACCAAAAAACTATGGATAGGCGAATGGATGCATACTGGAGACCTTGCAGTTATTGATAATTTTGGATATGTTTCAATTGTCGACAGAGAAAAGGATGCAGTGAAGTCTGGGGGGGAATTCATACCAACTCTTGTGCTTGAAGACCTGATGAGCACATGTGAGGGGGTCAAGGAGGTTGCG
Organism: Thermoplasmataceae archaeon; assembly: GCA_043196285.1. Classification (GTDB taxonomy): domain Archaea; phylum Thermoplasmatota; class Thermoplasmata; order Thermoplasmatales; family Thermoplasmataceae; genus JAKAFX01. The sequence continues at coordinate 3,142 of JBBYJL010000038.1, forward strand.
GTAGTAGGAAAACCGGATGAGCAGTGGGGAGAAAGGCCCATCGCTTTCATAGTTTCCTCTCCCGATTTGACAAAGCAGAAACTCATGAATCACTTTGATTCGCTTCTCAAATCAGGAAGAATAGAGAAATTCTGGATTCCAGATGACTTCATCTTTGTGACCGAACTCGCAAAGACAAGCACAGGAAAGGTAGATAAAAAACCACTTAAAGAAAGAGCAAAAAGCATGTAAATGGCTGCGTTCAGTCAGACCAAAGACAGTATTTGAATAGTTTCAACTAATTTGTCTCAACCGTCCAGAAAATTAATATTATATTAAATGCTCTTTCCTTACAATGAGTATTGCTTCAGGTAATGATTATTACTCTTCCGATGATGGCTGGCAGGGCACATCGGAGGAAGATCTCCGGAGAATTGCGGAAGGGACAAAATCCTTTATCAAAGTTTTTGGGATTGGCGGAGGTGGCTGCAACACAATTAATCGTCTGTACAGGGAAAAAATCTCGGGAATCGATCTCATTGCATGCAATACAGATGCCAAACATCTTAGTAAGATAAGGGCAAACTACAAGATCCTGCTTGGAGAGAATCTTACGCGTGGACTCGGTTCCGGTGGAGATCCCCGGATTGGAGAGGCCGCAGCGCTTGAGTCTGAGCAGGAGATCATAAATTATGCACATGGTGCTGAAGTTGCATTTGTCACCACAGGTCTTGGTGGCGGAACAGGCACTGGCTCCACTCCGGTGGTCAGCAAGGTTCTGAAAGACCATGGTTCACTGACGATCGGGGTTGTTACCCTTCCATTCACTGCAGAAGGTCCCATAAAGAGAAGGAATTCTTTGATCGGACTCAGGAAACTGAAGGAAGCTTCAGATACTGTCATAATCATACCAAACGACAAGCTAGGGGAGATTGCACCGGACATGCCACTGGAAAAGGGCTTCCAGTTTGTGGATGAAATTGTTGTTAATGCAATCAAAGCAGTCACCGAAATTATCACAAAAACTGGACTCATAAACCTGGACTTCAACGATCTCAGGGAAGTAACCAAGAATTCCAAGGAGGCGATGATCGGTATTGGTGTGTCCAAGGATCCCATAGGAACGAGGGCAGCTGAGGCGGTCAAATTAGCTATTAATTCTCCCTTCCTTCAGGTAGATCTCTCAACCTCAACAGGTGTAATAGTTAACGTTTCGGGTGGAACTGACATGGAGGTACAGGAAAGCAATGATGCAGTCGAGGAGATAAGGAAACTTGTATCAAGCAATGCCAAGGTCATACTTGGCACAAGGATTGATCCATCGCTGCAGGGAAAGATCCAGGTCACGATCGTGGCTGGTGGAGTTTCTTCACTGGCAGTGAAGGGTGGAGATAATCTGAACAATAATGATGGCATTGATTACATAGTCTGATCATTTATCTTTTGTGCCTGAATTCCTGACTTCAATATTTTTGGAGTTTCTCTTTTCACCTCTGGTTCTCAGGAGATTGAAGATCTGTGACAGAGTCAGAACACAGAATATGAGACCAATCATCAATGCAATGAAGAAGAATACCACTACGTCAAGGAATATAGGAATCCCCTGGAATGATATCACTCCTGCTCCGCTTGCGATGCTTACCGGCAGAATTCCCTGGGTGAAGTTGAGAATCATAAGCATTATTCCATCGAGGATAGTGAAAAGGAAGAGACGGTTTATTTGCCCGAATATTGGCATCTTAAGGCTATCTCCTGTAAAATTAGGGACAAATCCAATAAGGACCGTGTAGGCAGTCAGAAGGAGACCAATTATGGCACCATAAAATGACAGCGTTACCTTTGTAGTGAAAAAGAAAACGAAATTGGTGAGGAAATCACCAAAATTGTAAAGGACTAGGTACTGTTCTGAAATAAAAAATGTAAGGACAAATGAAATAATAACTATTGTTTTGACCTTATAGGTGGATTCAATTGCTTGCGTCAGCTTTACTGCTCTCATCTAGCAAGGGCTATTATAGTTCTAATATAAAATTATTTATTACCTGGAAGGGACTATGTTAAGGTAACCTTTGCTGAGAAGATATGTAATTTTCCTGTTAGGGCAATCACTAAAATTAATCTCATTTTCCCGCCTAGAATCAAGTTATTAAACGACCATCCCATATAGTATTATGACAGAAAAAGGAGGAAAAATTTCCCTGGTAACTGGTGGATCTGGAGGTATAGGTACTTCTGTGGCTTTGAAGCTTGCCGAGACTTCTTCCCTTGTTATTCTTGTTGACATAAGGGATGACATTTCAAAACACGCAACTTCACTCTCTGAAAAATACAATCGCAGGTTCATCGGTATAAAGGCAGATGTATCTAGTTTTGAATCATGTGCTGATCTTGGGAAAGAGGTTGACAGAATCACTGAAGGTTATGGAGTTGACGTACTGGTGAACAATGCAGGAATAACCAGAGACAGCCTATTCAATAAAATGGACTACCAGATTTGGGACAGTGTACTCAAGGTAGATCTTTACAGCATGTTCAACGTTACGAAACAGTTTTCAGATAAAATGAAAGAAAGAGGTTTTGGACGGATCATAAATATATCTTCAATAAGCTGGAGAGGGAATATAGGTCAGGCCAACTATGCCTCTGCAAAGGCTGGTGTTATAGGATTCACAAATGCACTGGCACGTGAGTTTGCCCGGTTTAATGTGACAGTTAATGCTGTCTCTCCAGGTCTTGTCGATACGGAAATACTGAAGAGCATACCTGAAGAGATAATGAAGGGACTCATAGAGAAGATTCCGATGAAGAGACTTGCCAGACCGGAGGAGGTCGCTGATCTGATTGCGTTTCTTGTTTCAGAGAAAGCCTCCTACATAACAGGAGAGACAATAAATATAAATGGCGGTTTTTTCTTCTGAGCCTATGCTTATATTAGCAGCCAGTGATATACACGGTAACCCGTTCCCTCTTCAGCAGGCGTTGAAGAATGAGAAATTCGATGTTTCCTTATTCCTGGGAGATCTGGTTGACTATGGTCCATTCCCTGCTGAATCCATAGATCTTGTCAGGCAGAACTTCGATATCGTAATACAGGGGAACCATGATTATGCTGCGTCCAACAATGCAGATTGTCTTTGCGGCCAGGAAAATCATGAACTGTCCGTATACACCAGGGAACACCTCACCATGCCAAAGCTGGGAAGTGAAGACAGACAGTACCTGAAATCTCTCCCGTCTTCAGCAACAAAAGAACTGGACGGGCTCAGTTTTGATTTGATCCATGGATCACCGTCAAACAGGTTGTACGGTTACATGTATCCGTGGCAGATTTCTGCAGACTCTCTCAGGAACGAGATAGGTCGTCCGGCTGACTCGGACATAATTCTTGTCGGGCACACTCATTATCAGTTCTATGTACCATTTAGCGGAAGGCTTGTTTTAAACCCTGGTTCGATTGGTCAGCCCAGAGACACAGTACCGTTCCCATCTTATGCAATAATTGATACTGAAAACATGCAGGTTGAACTTAAAAGAGTAAAGTACGATACCACCTTGCTCAGGAACGGTCTTCTATCCCTTATCAACGATCAGAAAATGCTGGAATCTGATCTCAGGCTTTTCAGGCTCTCTTAGAAACTCTGCCGCTAATCCTGATGAAACTCTCTGAGGATTCTCTTTCCAGAATCGTTACACCATAGGAACTGAGGAATCCAACGACTCCTTCACATGTGCAAACAGCTGATTCCTTGCTGTATCCGACACCGGATATTACAATATCTACATTTTCACCAGAAATACCAATGCTGATAAAGTCAAGCGGAATAATCGATGAATAGCTTTCAGTTATTTCCTTAAGTCTCTCTATGTCTGGGGCGTACTGTATCATAATGTTGCCTGCTACCACGCCACGCTCCCTCCATCTCTCCAGAGTCTCCTGTTGTGCTGATCTGAATGAGGTCTTAATCAGGAAATCAAGAAGGAGAGAGGGAACAGGTATGGCATCGAGTGCCTTGATTGTTTTGAACAGCAACATTAATTTTGAAATGTCGTGACTCTTAAGTCCGTAGCTGCTTATTTCAATGTAATTCCTGCAGGCTTCGCTTACTATGGAACTTGCAGTTTTTCCCTCCCTTTCAGCCTCTTCCTCTATATCTCTCACAAGATCTGTTTTCAGGGAAACGTTGAGCCTGGTCATATGAATTCGCTATACGGTACAGTGAATAGACTGATATAAACTCTATATTGCTGAACTTTGAACATTTAGTGTAAGATTGTGCAAAGATTTGCACAGATGATCATTAAAATTTTTATAAAGAAGTAAAATCGCTTAACAGACAGAATTAAAAGGTAATAAGATGTATGTTTCGGTATTTTTAGCGACGGGTTTTATTTTGGTTGCGAGTTCACTGCTCTCTGTTCTTCTGACGGTGAATTATTTTCGTAAGTCTTTCAGGAGTTATGCCTACTGGTCTGCGGGTATGTGGCTTTTTGCGTTTGCTTCGTTCCTTGAGATACTGTTTTCACTTGGAATTTATAATGCCGGGCTTATAGACGCATATCTCTTCTCTGTTGCAATTCTCGTACAGTTATTATCTCTGGGTTCTCTGGCGCTGATGAGTCGAATCAGATTATTCAATGCATACGTTGGATATTCAGCAGCTGCTGATGCAGCTCTTCTTGTGTCTCTTTTCCTGTTCCCTGTTGGTAACGTTCTTACCAGCGGTGTGGTTTACGGTCAATTACCGCTGGCAGTTACAATTATGTCGTCAGTCATAACATTTCCTGCCGCTGTGATTCTTATCGTCGTAGCTGCGATTTCATACAGATCTCGCGGTGACAGGAAAATGCTGAGCATCATAGCTGGGACTATTGTTGTGAGTATTGCTGGAACCCTGTACATAGCAGCCTATCCAGCTTTCCTCTATTATGCAGAGTTCATAGGCATTATTCTCCTCTGGCTCGGGTTTATCGATTTCAGATTCATACTACACAACAGTGAGGTGAATAAAGTTGTCAATGGTTAGTTTTGACAGGTTTCTGTTTGCATTCACCATTGGTTCCCACATAATACTTGTTGCCGTGAGCATCTCGCTCATCCTTCTCATAACTATCCTTGAATATTTCAATCTCAGGAGGAGAGACGAGGCTCAGACCGATCTTATAAGGAGACTGAAAAGGGTATTCATAATCTCGTTTGGAGTGGGGACAGCTTCCGGGATAGTTGTAGCTGTGGAACTGATCAACCTTTTCCCGGCATTCATGACAGTTGTATCCGAGACCGGAATAATCGGTGCTTTTTACCTCGAGATTTTTGCCTTTTTCGTTGAAACCATCGCGCTGGTTCTTTACGTTTACTTTGAGGGTGTTTTCAAATGGAAATACACGAACTTTACCCTCGCAGCAATAACAGCATTCGGCACCTTACTGTCAGGAGTGCTGATCACAATGGTTAATGCCTGGATGAACACCCCAAATGGCTTTTATTTCGACACTGCAAACGGGATGTATTCTTCAACTGCCAAGGTTGTAGTGACTAATGTTTGGGCACCGCTAGCCACAGTATCCACGTTCTCAGAAATTATTCACGTTCTGACCACCACCGTCTTCGCAGGAACAATGCTGATTGGGTCATACTTCGCCTACAGGTATGTTAAGTCAAGGAATGATAACGATCGGAATATTTTCAGGTCTGTACTTCGGAAGATCAGTGGAATCTCGATCATAGGTATCGTTCTGGCTGGCATAACCGGATCAAATGAGATGGCTACCCTGCTCCAGTATCAGCCTCTTAAATACGCAGCCATGGACCTGAATCCAACCCCTGGAACAGGATTCTCTGAGAGACTTTTCGGTACCATATCCAACGGCAAGGTTGTTGGTGCAATCCAGGTTCCGGGACTTCAGGCTCTCCTTGCTAAGTTAGAGACTGGAATAACGCAACTTCCTGGACTCAGCAGCTATCCCCAATCCGTATGGCCTCCTCTGTGGATTCATGACACTTTCGATATCATGGTAACTGGCGGCCTTATTCTGGGGCTTTTCCTATTCATTCTGTTCCTGTTCTTTGCACTTAAGAAGGATTACGTGAAGTACAGGCTTATGCTTTACCTTCAGATAATTCTGGGATTTTTCGCATTCTTTGTATATGAGGATGGATGGGTCACAGACGAAGTTGGAAGGCAGCCATGGATTATATACAACATGATGACGGTTTCTCAGGCTTCAAACCTTTCAACCAGCCTTCTGATCCCAGGCTACCTGATAATTGCGTTCTACATAATACTCATTCCATCCACCTTCTATTTCTTCGCCAGGATTTTTAATTCCACGCGCGGTACCGGGAATGTAAGCCCTTCGCCTCAGGGAGGTGTTGATCATTAATTCCATTTTCTATTTTGACTTCGCCGTCTTCTCGGTTTTTGCCACACTTTTCATAACTGAAATAATGGGAAGCGTGATGATTCTAATAGGATGGGATAGGTATCGAAAAAATATACTGGATTATATTGTTCCAGTCTGGGAGGTTACCGGAACTTTCGCTGCCTTCTGGGTTGTTGCATCCGATTTTGCTTTCCCGAAGATACTAATACCACTTGCAGACATTTTTCCCTGGATGATAATGCTTTTCCTGATCCTCTTTGTCGCCAGAAATTCCACCATAGTTTTTGCAGAATTCATAATAAAGAAGGGCTGGCTGGATGAAAGAAAGCTGTATTCAGGTTATGCACTTTCCACTCTTCTAATTGCAATTGTTGTGTTAATCATATTATCCTGCATTATTGGCGGCACCGGCATCAATCTATCAACTCTTTCATTCAGTGCAGCATCCTGGGCTTCTGCAGCCGGTGGCTGGCTTTTCCTTATCGGAGCAGTAATCATAGCCTTTGGTCTCGCGCCAGTTTTTTACAACGTGGTTGATATGAAAAAGATTACTCTCCCATTCACTGCTCTGGGAATTGTGATCTCAACGCTATCCTTCTATATCCTTAGCCCAGGGACATTTTCAGCAATGGTTATGGTGCCTGTCGTAATGACAATACTTATACCGATTCTGTTTCTGATTCAGCCTTTGAGGAAGATTGTTGTGAATAAGCTCTTCTTTATAGGATGGGGTTCCATTGATATCTTCTCCATGAATTTCATGGTTTATCCAAACGCATTCGGTGGTAAACTTCCTGTTGACGCATTCACCACCATCGGACCACTTACCGGCATGTACTTTGCCATAAGCCTTGCAGGCATCCTAATTTTGGGAATTCTGGTCATATTCTATGCTTTTGCAGTTAAGAGGAAGTCTATGATTATCTGATCGCTATCTCTATCTCATAAGATCATGGTTCAGTTATCCTTATCTTTCTCTTTATTTCCAGAAACAATCTATCACCAGGCTTAATTCCTTTTCTGCTGTCCGAATACTTTGCCAGGACCTGCAGGATTTCATCACTTCCATAGTTGACGGCAATCCTGTAATTCCCACCTTCAAAGCCAACCGTCTCGACAGTCCCTTCAAAATCTGTGGCTACGCCTGAGATATCCATATCAGATGGGTGTACAGCAAACGTCCCCTGTTTCCACTTGATAACGTTATACCCAAAGAATCTGGCTGTCTCTTCCGATTGCGGGTTCAGGAACATATTCTCAGGTGTATCAGTCTTAACCAGTTTCCCGCGGAATATCACTCCAACTTTGTCTCCAAGGAACAATCCTTCCTGTATGTCATGCGTCACATATATTATCGTGAGATCGAGTTTCTTCGAAATCTTCTTGATCTCAGCCCTCACTTCCAATCTCAATTCAGGGTCAAGTGAACTCATTGGCTCATCCATGAGGAGCAGGTCAGGGGACATGATTATTGATCGTGCAAGGGCAACCCTCTGCCGTTCGCCCCCAGAAATCATTGAAGGAAATCTGTCCAGAACATTTTCAATCCTTAGAAGTGAGGCGAATTCCTCAACCTTCCCATTTATGACCTTTTCACTTATCCTCCTGGATCTGAGCCCATATGCTATGTTGTCATATGCTGACATGTGTGGAAAAAGTGCGAGGTCCTGAAATATTAAACCTATGTTTCTCCTGTCAACAGGTAATCCCGTGACATCCCTGTTTGATATAATTATCTCTCCTGTATCAGGCGAGTCCAGTCCCGATATATTCCTTAAGAGTGATGTTTTTCCCGATCCACTTGGACCCATAAGTGTGAAAATCTCTCCCCTGTCGATCTGCAGGTTTATTTCACCGAGAACAAACCCTCCACTGTAGATTTTTCTAAGGGCATTTATCTTAACGTACTGCAATGAAATTCTCACCAATCCTCTGTATTATATAGAAGAATACGACACTCAGCAATAACAGTACCGATGCAGCGGCATAGGATGCTGAGACCAGTTTCAGGGACTGTAGCGAATAAATCTCCACGCTCAGCGGCATGAAGGTATATGTGGAAAGGAAGTTTGTAGCGGTGAACTCTCCCATGCTTATGGCAAAACCAAACATAAGTGCTGTCCCCAAGACAGATCCAGCCAGCGGAAGTTCAACCTCAAAGAATGCATTTCCTCCCAGTATGGTGCTAGCCTCCCACATGGAATCAGGAATCCTTGAAAACCCGCTTGATATTATTCTCAGCACGATTGGGATTGCCACTGCTGTCTGAACAAGGACAATAAGCACCCAAATGAATCCAGAGAAAATTTTTCCTTCGAACAGTATGGATACGGAGAATGCCATTACGATCCCAGGAATGACGAGCGGTATGTACTGGAAAGAGTCAAGTA
>JBBYJL010000002.1:0-59221 GCA_043196285.1 Thermoplasmataceae archaeon
CTCCTCAATGACATGATACCTATGGGTTAAATTGGGGGAGTTCAGGTTATATAGATTTGATTCATGAAATTCAAAGTATCTTTCCTCTGTTTTCCATTTTCCTTTCCTTTCTCCTTATCATTGCAGTGAGCAAAACCAGCACGACTCCAGACGGAAGTAAAGCGAAGCCAAGGTAAAGAAGAACTTCATCCGTTAGCGGGAGATGCCCGAACGAAACTGTGAGGTTAGCAGCCTTTGTGCCGTTGTTATAGATTGAAAGCGACCAAATTCCACTCTGGTTCGCAACTATGACGTTGTTGAGCGGAGAGGACACTGTCACAAAATTTTTTGAGAAAACTGTACCGTCTGGCTGCAAAAGGAGAACTGATACGTTACCAGAATTCGTGGAAACGGCATAGTTCAGATCGTCCCCGGATGATACCTGATTGCTGGAATTAATCACGTAAGAATGACCAGCAGCCAGAGTTACAGGAACGTTGATATGATTATTAGAGAATATGCCAAATCCGGATATGCCAAGCAGCACTACGGAAGCAACAATCAGTGCAGTACCTATCCGAAGGATCCATTTAGGATTTAGAGTCACCATTTCTCACTTATTATTTAAATATACCTATTAATTCTTTTCATGCTGATTCGCTCAAACTATTTTGATCTCACTGGAATCAACGAGATCAAGTTCTGTTATTTTCATCATATCTTTGATCAGGTTAGAGAACTTCCCCATCTTTGCAGGATTGCAGCCTAGCCTTATTTTTTCCAGAGGAGATCCAAGAGAAATCTTCAGGGAACTCTTGAATCCCCTTATAACTGAAATTGCATTGAGGAGATCATCAATATCCTCATATCCGGATCTGACCGGGAATGTGGATCTTGAAGGCCAGTGTTCAATGTGTATACTTTTTTTCCTGTCCGTCAGATTCATTCTATCATAAAGCTCTTCAGTTATGAATGGCATAAAGGGAGCATAAAGCTTCAATATCGTAAGCATGACATAATTAGCTACGTAAAGAGTTTCCTGCACCCCATCAATATTGCCAGCATTTCTGTCTATGCGCACCTGTGACTTTATGATCTCCAGATAATTGTCACAGAAGACATTCCAGAAGAAATTTTCCAGCAGGTTTCTGGCCTTGGGAGGATCAAACGCTTCCATGTTTCTGGTTACACCATCCACAACTTTATCCAGAGAAGACAGGATCCATGAATTGATATCTTTCTTGACATCTGAAACTGACCTGATAGGAACTCCTTCTTCAAGCATTTTAATAAGATTGGAAGAGTTGTAGAGCTTTATAACTGTTCTTCGTCCCCTTACAAGTTCCTGCTCCGAGAACTTGACATCTTCGCCTATGGAGACACTGGCAGCCCAGAATCTCAAGGCATCTGCACCATATTTGCTGATATAGTCATCTGGGGATAGCGCATTTCCTTTACTCTTGCTGAGTTTTGAACCTGTTGGATCCTGCACGTTGCCACTGATTACAGTGGTATTCCAGGGTTTTCTATTGAAATGGATCAGCGATCTCAAAATGCTGGTAAATGCCCATGTTGAAATTATGTCATGTGCCTGGAATCTGGTGCTCATTGGCAAAAGTTCTGGACTTAATGAATATCTCTGAACCGCAATCACAGGTGAAAGAGAAGAAGTAGCCCACGTATCCATGACATCTTTTTCTCCGATCGTCCTCTGGGAACCACATTTGTCGCACTTCCTGTTATTGGAAACCCTGGGATCGACTGGCAGTTCATTCTCATCAGGCAAGATTATCGATCCGCAATCTTCACAATACCAGACAGGGAAAGGAACCCCGTAGTATCTCTGCCTGGATATGCACCAGTCCCACTTCAGTCCATTAACCCAGTTCTCATACCTTATCCTCATATAGTCTGGATACCATGTTATATCCTTACCAACTGCAATCAACTGATCCTTAAGGTCAAGGCACCGGACAAACCATTGTTTGCCTGTTATTATTTCAACAGGAGTACCGCATCTTTCATGCACATTAACGTTATGCTTTATCTTCTTAGTCTCAAGCAGGTCTCCACTTTTTTCGAGCAGCTTATGGATTTCTGCTCTTGCTTCCTGTGAACTTTTTCCTGCTAAGGGTCCTGTAAGATCATTGAATTTTCCGTCCATGTCCAGAATCAGTCTTAATGGCAGATCGTATTTTTTCCAGAGATCCACATCATTTTGATCGCCAAAAGTGCAGACCATCTCTATGCCAGTTCCTTTTTCCGGGTTCACAGATTCGTCGAAAATAATGGGTACAGTTAGATCATATAATGGGACTTTCAGAGAAGATCCTTTAAGCCCTGAATACCTGCTGTCATTGGGATTCGCACAAACGGCAACGCATGCTGCTAGCATCTCAGGTCTTGTTGTTGCAATGGTCACATCAGAAGAGTTTCCCTTGAAAACAATGTAATAGAAAGAAGCGTTCTGTTCTCGGTCCTCAAGATCAATCTGTGAAATTGTAGTTCTGCAGACAGGACAGAACAATGAAGTACCTTCACTTCTGTAGGCTCTGTCCTTCTTCACAAGATCAATGAAGTAATGTTGGGATATTTTCATTACTTCAGGAGAGATAGTCCTGTAGCCGTGCATAAAATCCGCACTCAATCCTAAGGAAGTCCAGGACCGCAACATATAATTTTCCAGGCCAATGCTGGTTTTACTGCAAAGTTCCTGGAACTTCTGCCTGGACATGTCCCCTCCTTTTACAGCGTGTAATTTTTCAGTGTAACGCTCAGTTGGAAGACCATTATCGTCAAACCCCCATGGGTAAAAGACAGAGTAGTCAGACATTCTTTTGTATCTGGCAATGAAATCTTGATGTGGATATGAAAAAGCATGGCCGAGATGCATTGAACCACTGACAGTTGGTGGCGGGGTGTCAATGGAAAAAACTTCTTTTCCCTGTGTATTCTTAAATTCGTAGATCATGTTTTTTTCCCAGTATTCAAGCCACTTTCTTTCAATTGCTGGGATGTCTATATCCATAGCGGAATATTTTCAGGTGATTAATTAACTCTTTCAGGCTTACATATGGTGTGCTAAACCATGCTACAAAAGTTATTTTAGTATACTACAATAAAGCAGACATGTCATTCCGGGAGTTTTTTGGTTCTTATGCTGATCAGTATTCAAAGAGTGAATCCCACAAATATGGGAACGATCTCTCTATATTCATTAAAAAACTTGAAATTTCTAAACAAAACATTGTTATTGATCTGGCATGCGGCACTGGAAATACTGCTGTTGAAATGGCAAGATTGGCAGAAAAAGTTGTTTGCCTTGACGGAACGCCTGAAATGCTGGAGAAGGCAAAATCATATGCAGAAAATGAAAATCTTCACAACATCCAGTTCGTTTTGAGTGATATTGAGAAAGTTCCGTTTGGGGAAGGAGAATTTGATGTGGTAACATGTAGAAGGGCAGCGCACCATTTTTCCAACAAGGCAAAATTTTTGGAGAATTCTGTTAGAATCCTGAAAACCGGGGGAAAGTTTGGACTGGTGGATATGGTTCCGCCTGAGGGGTTTGAAACGGAATATAACGATCTTGAACGGATCCGGGATCCATCTCACGTCTTTGCCCTAGGGCCAAAGGAATGGATCCAATTAATTGAGTCTAACGGAATAGAGGTAAAAACTGTGGAGATAATTGAAGATCAAACAACTTTCTCGAAATGGCTCTATCCTGTTGAAGAATCATCTGAAAACGGTATGAAATGTAAGGAGTTCCTGTTGAAATCAAGTGAAGCTTTCAGAAAATCGATCAAATATGATGGTGAACTATTTTTAAAGAGGAGAATGATATTATTGGGAATTAAGAAATAGCAAGTTTCCCAACTCATCTATCGTATTGAGTACAGCGGAATCGGAAAGAAGCTGCTAAATTATAATGTATAACTATCTAGAATAATTTAATATTCAATTATTGAATGAAGATACCTAAATGCCAGAAAATTTTGATTCAAGTGCTTTAGACTCCCTTATAACTTCAGAGGAGAAACTGGTTGGGGAATATGATAGTATGATGAAAACAGCAAATATGGATAATATAAGAAGATTCCTTGATCTTTTTAGGGGGGCTAACAAGTCCATATTGAAGGATCTGAAATCTCTGAAGAGTCCGGGTGCCATGGAAAAAAAGGTGCGTCTCGATCAGAGTACATATCTTCATGCCACCGATCACTTGAACAAGGATCAATTCACGGACCTTAACAGTTTAAGAAGCGTCCTTCTTTTTATAACAGAAAAGGAATCATCGTCATATTCAGCATTCTCCAGCATTGTCGGAAAAATCACGAATTCCGTGCTGAAGGAGAACCTGATACAGGTTTTGAAGAAAAAAGAGAACCTGAGGGTAAGGGCCGATACCTTGTACAATGATCTGGTAATGGATTCATTCTAAATCACCCAAGGTGATACAGGATCATGAATTTGCTGGTAGTATCAAGACAGGATCCTGCAAGTATGGCAATGGGCAATCATCTGGTGGAGAGATTCCCCTTTACAGAAAGGAATGGATTGCTGACAAGGGATAATTTTATACTTACTTATATAGACAAAATACATTTAAATTACGACAATATTAATGCTGATTTTCCGGGCATAAAAATAGATCGAGTGATCTTTCTTTCGAAGCATTCATCATCTGCAGGCATAAAATCGCTTACTGTACACGCAACTGGAAATTACGGAGAAAATAGACTTGGAGGTTATCAAAAAACCCTCTCAGTAGCTGACCCTGAAATGATGACCCAATCTCTGAGGATATTGAAGGAAAGCTACAAGGGAGAAAAATTTAGTGTTACTTTTGAGTCGACACACCACGGCCCATATATGGAAGTACCAAACTATTACGTTGAGATAGGAACAACGAAGGAGGAATGGGAAGATCCTGAGGCTCTTTCTGCAGTAACAGAATCGGTGATGCATAATAGCGGCAATAGCTACCACAATTACGTCGGTATAGGTGGGGGGCATTACTCGCCAAAGATAACTGACTATGTTCTTAGAAACAACGTGAATGTAGGGCATATACTGTCCAAGCATGACCACGAAACGGCAGACGAATCAATAATAAGACAGGCGGTGCAAAAAACTCCTAAATGTAAAGGCTTTATTATTGATAAGAAAGGTTCCCGATCTAATGTTAGAGAACTAGTGAAAAATATTTCAGAAACAGATAGTCTGGAATTGATAATTATATAATTCATATATAATATTCAGATATATATAATAATATAGTGATTTTGCAGGACATCGGATTTCCCACAATTGCCAAAAATTAATTTGTGATTTCTGATAAAAAAGATTTAAATATTGAAATAAACTCACTGTTTAAATATTATACCTTTGAGGTAAAATAGATGGAAGAACTCAGTGAAGAGGAACCGCCAGGGAGTACGCCCCTGATAAGGGCGCGAAACTTGGAAAAAGCTCTCAAACAAAAGAAATTTTTTATTAAGTTTGAGGGGGCAAGTAGAACAGGAACTCAGAAGGATCGTATTTCGGCACTTCATGCAATGAGGGCTCGCGAACTTGGTTACGATACTCTGGCAGTCGCCACGTGTGGCAACTACGGTGCTTCGGTATCATATTATGCAAAACTCCTGGGCCTGAAGTCTGTCGCGGCGATACCTGAATCCTATTCAAATTCCAGAAACCAGGAGATGATCCTGAACGGGACAGAAATCATAAGTGTACCATACAAGTATGAGGAAGCGGTTGGAATAATGAAAGACTTGGCCAACGACAACGCATGGTACAACTGCAGTCCAGGCTCGGAAAACTCACATATAGACATGATGGGATATGAGAAAATTGCGGAGGAAATTGTCTCTCAACTTGGACACGCACCACAGATACTCTCGGTTCCTGTCGGAAATGGCACAACACTCAGCGGTATATACCGCGGATTTGTAAAACTGAAGTCTGCAGGCATTACGGATCGAGTACCAAGATTTATAGGTGCGAGCACAGCAGGTGGAAACCCCATAATCAGCACATGGAAAAAGCATGAAAAGAAAATAGTAGATCTGAAGCCCAAGGCAATTCATGAGTCGAGCTTGAATGAACCGCTTGTATCGTATAAGGCTATGGATGGGCAGTCAGCTCTTGATTCCATATATGGGAGCCATGGATTCGGTGAATATGTTACCGACTACGAAATGGCATCATATTCCAGAATTATAGAAAACACAGAAGGCATCAGCACACTTCCTGCATCTGCATCAGCTCTGGTTGCAGCAAGTCATGTGCTATCCAAACTTGGGCACAATGCAGAATGCGTTATAGTTATTACTGGGAGCGGCAAAAGGTGGACAGTGCAATAATTCTATCCGAAGGCGTTTTTGGAAATACATATGGAAAGACTGCAAACGGTCTGGTAAGGTATAGCCAGAGATACAACATCAAAGGAGTGATCGACTCAAGGCTGAAGGGAAAGGATGCCGGGGAAGTTCTAACTGGAAAGAAGAACGGCATCCCCATAGTGTCTGGCATCAGCGAAGGTCTTGATCTTGATCCTGACACAATGATTATAGGAGTGGCGACAGATGGAGGATTTCTTCCGGATAATTACAGGAGATATGTCACGGAGGCCATAGATTCAGGACTGAATATTGTAAGTGGATTGCATGAGTTTTTGAGCGATGATCCAGAATTCTCAGTCATGGCAAATAAAAAAAATATCAAAATTACTGATGTAAGGAAAATTTTCAGGGATAATAAAATAAGTTTTACAGGGAGAATAAACGAGGTAAAATCAAAGAGAATAGCGGTGCTCGGGACTGATAGCGCAATAGGTAAACGCACTACAGCAGTTTTCTTAAATAGAGAAATGAATAGATATGGCAAAAAATCATTGATGATAGGCACAGGCCAGACTGCCTGGATGCAGGGATTCCCGTATACAATTGTTCTGGACGCAATAATAAATGACTTTGTAGCAGGTTCACTCGAGGCTGTTACTGTGGAAGCCTGGGAGAAGGAAAAGCCTGAGTACATGTTCCTTGAGGGCCAGGGATCAATAATCCATCCTGCGTATCCTGGCAGCTATGAGATAATCGGTGCGTGCAGACCCAGATATGTCATTCTGCAGCATGCACCTGCCAGACTGTATTATGATGGTTTTGAACAGTTCAAGATCCCTCCACTCGAGCGGTACATCCGAGCAATCGAGCTTATTTCAGACGCAAAGGTTATTGCGATATCAATCAACGGTGAAAACCTGACGCAGGATCAGCTGAGGGAAAGCATAGCAGATATTGAAAATCGGACCGGGATTCATACTTTTGATCCCCTTTCAGATCTGAAGGACACAGTTGAATACATAGCAGACTTAAACTAGGTTCATTATGAATTACTGGGAAAAATCAAGATCTATTGATTCTATCACCGTTTCCAGACCTAAGATAGCGAAAAACAGGATTATCGGGGAGATAACCTTCACTGGAAATGGGTTCAATGAAAAATTCAACTTAATTTTCTCTTACGATGAGGATGTGCCTGTTGATGAGAGCATTGCGGAAATGATTCTTGCAATGCCTGTCATAAACTTTACATATTTTGCAGGTACATTGAAGCTCGCAGGTCCCGTAACACAAGCTGACTATGATCTGCTAAAGAAATTCACCGATATAAACGCCAGGGAAGTGTTCATAAACAAGATATGCAGGAGAAGATACGAATTCCTGAAACCTGAATTTATCCCGGCAGAGGAAGAAATAACCTTCGAGAATGCTACCGGAAAACTCAAAATAGAAGCGGAAATTGTTGCAGGCAGCAAGACTCACAGGAGTAAGGATGAAAACAGGCTTGCCGTACTTTCATCAGGGGGCAAGGAAAGCCTCCTTTCCTATGGAATCCTGAGAGATCTTGGATCGGAAGTATTTCCAATATTCTTCAATGAATCAGGCGGGCACTGGCGTACAGCTCTTCCATCCTACCGTTATTATTCAAATCATTTCCCTCTTACAAGAAAGATATGGTCAAACGTTGACAGGTTTTATTCATGGGGATTGAAGTTCATAAAAATACTTGACATGGATACAATAAGAAAAAGGGCAGACACCTATCCGATTCAGGTATTCATATTCCCAGTATACGTTTTTTCCAGCATACCTCTCATGGAGAAGTATGGAATATCAGGGATAGTGATGGGAAATGAGTTCGACGATGTCAGGGAAATGGCACCATTCAAAGGGATAGAACACTATTACGGAGTCTTTGATCAGTCTAACGACTTCTCTGGCATGATGGATTCTTATTTCCGGGAACGGGGCATCCAGATCAGCCTCTGGTCTGCTGTGTATCCGGTATTTGGTAATGTTGTTGAACAGGTTCTTGTACACAGTTATCACGATCTATTCAAGCTGCAGAGATCATGTCACAGCTGCCATTTTGAGAAAGGGAACATCGTTCCGTGTGGGACCTGCACCAAGTGCACAGGCATAATACTTTTCCTGAAGGCAGCAGGTGCAGATCCCACTGAGATTTTCTATAAGGATTACAACAACAGTGAACTGATAAAGCGTATTGAGAGCGGAAGGTTACGGCTTGATCCTGACGAACTGAAGTTTCTGGAGCTGAAAGTACGAGAGAAAGATACTTTTCCGGAGTATCTGAAACACGTAAGAGGAATACATTTACTTCCGGACGAATCCGTGCCATTTTCAAGAGTGCCTAAAAGATTCAGGGATGGCGTACTGAAAATATTCTCCAACTATACAGATGGACTATACAAAATAAATGACGGGAACTGGATAAAAGCATAGTCTCGGTAAAAAAAAGGATGGTTCAGAAGATTTTCTGAGCCTCAAATACTTGGTATTTCGTTGGAGGATTCACTTTTTTTACAAGTGACTCAAGTGCTTCTTTGCTTGGAGCCTCATAATTGCATATTGCCATGTTCTCGCTCCCAACAACCTGTACGGACAGAAGTTTGAATCCTTCAGGCATCTTTGAGTTCTTCTGCATTTCTATGATACTTCCAACTACCTTGAAAGCCTCATCCTTGTTCTTGTCTTTCCATCTGTGTTCTACTAAAAGGTTTACCATTTCTTTCACCTTATATACATATACGAACAGTTAATATATCTATTGAGCCATTCTAGACCGGTTAGAATGGAAGAAATAACATTAAAACTGCACCATAATCTGCCATTTAACAATGTTTCCAAAATGTTCCCGGAAGCCAATATCTACAGATGGTGCAATTCTTATGTCGATTATATAGAGATACACTGTGACGACGCTGAAATGGACAGGCTGATCGAAGCTCTGCCTAAGTTCATAGAAGAGATACACAGTGAAACGGTTTTTGTTTCAAGGCAAAAGGGAAGAGCATCCGTCATGATAAAATGCAGATGCAGTATCAACAATTCCACCATCAGGATTACAGAGTCAGAGAAATGCCTTTGGCGGGCACCAGTCAGATACAGATCAGGGGAGGAAGAAATAACAGTGATCTCACCTCTTCAGGAGAATTTCAGATCCCTTTTTGAAAAGCTGAGAAACATTGGGGAAGTGGAAATATCCAGGAAGGTACAGGTTCTTCCAGAGGATCTGAGGGACAACTGGACAGTTTCGATAATGGAACTGTTCTCGGATCTCACTGATATTCAGACAAAATATATTCTTGAGGCAATATCTTCGGGCTACTTCGATACTCCCAGAAGAGTTTCGCTCGAGGAACTTGCGAAGAGGAATGGAATAAGCCAATCTACAATGCAGGAACATATTAATAAGGCGAGGAACCGGATTATTTACTCGGTAGAACCATATCTACGGATGTATCTTGAATATATAGGAGCAATGAGAAAATAGCGGAATCATGCAGAGGATGTCTGCCGTTATACATTGAAGAATTCTGCTTCAGCCGCGATCATCTGACTATCAGTTTGGCAGTTCGAATAGTAAAGAAGTGGCGCTTTATTGACTTCCAGAAAAGTATGGGCCCATGCAAACTTGCTCAGCAGAAGCGCGGCCTGATCTTTCTCTCCCAGGATGAAAAGTGCGGATGCAACTGCTTCGACAGAGCTTAGCCTACCGGGTTTTCCATAGTTGACAGGGTTCACAGGTAGAAGAAGCGGGAGTTTTCTCGAAAGTCGGCCAGTTTCCAGCGGAATACTGTCAATCCTGTTCCATGAGGCCTCAATTACAAGCAGTCCAGTTCTTATGGCAAGAGACGCATCATGTTGTTTGAGATATGATTGTGCATACGGATTCAGGGAAAGCGATCTTCTTATGAAATTCATGTTAATCAATTTAGCGAGACCGAACCGTGCCAGTTTCCTCATGGTCGACTTACCTGGATCGTCCTCCTTCATGTCTACGTAGAGGATCTTTATGCCCATCCATGATGAGCAGAATGAACTGAATATTAAAGTTAATTAGTCCACAGATGCTTTACCATAATGCGATATATTGCCATAACAGGAGGAGTTATATCGGGACTTGGCAAAGGAACAATAACCTCCAGCCTTTCCCATCTCCTGGTGAACAGTGGATTCAGGGTTACAGCTGTGAAAATTGATCCTTATCTGAACTACGATGCCGGCACAATGAATCCGTATCAGCACGGCGAAGTCTTTGTACTCGACGATGGCAGTGAGGTAGATCTTGATCTTGGAAACTATGAGAGATTTATCGATAAAAGCCTTACGGGGGACAATAACATAACAACCGGAAAGATCTATAAGGAAGTAATAGAAAAGGAAAGGCGCGGTGAATTTCTGGGAAATACTGTCCAGATCATCCCAAACGTCACTAACGAGATAAAAAGGAAGATCAGGAAAGTGGCTCTTAAAGACAGTAATGATATCGTGCTTATAGAGGTAGGAGGAACGGTCGGTGACATTGAATCCATGCCTTTTCTTGAAGCCCTCAGGGAAATGAAGAGAGAAGAGGGGGAAGACAACTTCATGTTCTGTCATGTCACGCTGATCCCAGAAATAGGCAGTTCAATGGAACAGAAGACAAAGCCAACACAGCACAGTGTCAGTGCACTCAGAAGCATTGGGATACAGCCCGACATAATCTTTGCCAGATCTAAGTTCCCATTGTCTGTGGAGTCCAGAAAGAAAATATCTCTCTTTACAGATGTCCCGGAGGAAGGAATCATAAGCATAAACGACGTTCCAAACGTCTATTTCCTTCCAGGTATAATGTATCAGCAGGGCGTTGTAGCTTTTATAGTCACGAGACTGAAAATGCAGAATGGTACATTCCAGGATATCTGGGAAGGAATGAAAAAAAACATCGAGTATCCCAGAGACAATGTTAAAATAGCTCTCGTAGGGAAATATACAGAGCTGAAGGACGCATACATGAGTCACAAGGAGGCGTTTATACACACCACCGGAAAAACAGCGATTGGCGTTGAGATCAAATGGATAAACTCGGATTCACTGAAGAGTTCAACAGACTCCCTGAAGGACGTTTCAGGAATTCTTGTGCCAGGAGGATTTGGTTACAGAGGGGTGGAAGGAAAGATAGAGGCCATAAGATATGCCAGAGAAAACAAGGTCCCATTTTTGGGAATCTGTCTTGGCTTCCAGGCTGCAGTCATAGAATTCTCAAGGAATGTCCTTGGTCTCAAGGAAGCAAACAGTTCTGAATTTCATCCAGAGACAAAGGACCCGGTTATAGATCTGCTTCCAGAGCAGGAAAGCATCAAGGATCTTGGTGGTACAATGAGACTTGGTGCAAAAAAGGTAATCATATCCAGGAATACGCTTGCTTCAAAGATATACGGGAAGGATGAGATATATGAGAGACACAGGCACCGATACGAAGTTAATCCAAAGTACATCGGAATGCTTGAAGACGCGGGAATTATATTTTCCGGCAGGGATGAGGAAGGCATAAGGATGGAAATTCTTGAGCTTGCCGACAGGGAAAATTTTATAGCAACGCAGTACCATAGCGAATTCAAGTCAAGGCCTCTGAGCCCTTCGCCGGTTCATGTGCACCTTGTCTTGAGCGCACAGAAATTCAAGGAGTCGTCGAAGTTATGAAGGAAACACTTGAAAGCCTGAGAAAAAGGGTATTGGAAAGGATAAACAGTGACGAGAAGTTCAAAAACAAGCTGATGAAAGTGGACAAGAAATTCCTGGTGGAGTTCGAGGGGAAGAATCTCTACAACTTCAGCATAAAGGAAGGAAATATAAGCGAAATTATGGAAGGACCAATAGATGCTGATGTGACAATTTCAATGGACTCAGACACTTTCAACAAGATCATGTCGAAAGAGATGGATCCTATGGAAGCATATTTTGAGAAAAAGATCAGGATAAAAGCTTCGCTGCTTGACAAACTATTTCTAACTGATCTGTTTAAGTGATACGGGAAGTATCAGAACTTGACAGTACCTGTAAGGACGCTTACCCAGGACCTCATTGAAAGTTACCATGATTCTATTGAGAAAGAGGTAAAAAGGTGTTACAGCCTTGCAAAAGAGATCAGGGAACTGGGAAGGGACGTAACAAATAGGGTTGAAATACCGCTCGCTTCAGACATGGCCGACAGGATTGAGGAACTCATAGGTCTCGTAGGAATTGCAGTTAAGATCAGGGAACTTTCCAGATCCCTATCAAGGGAAGAGGTCGCAATTAATATTTCCAGGGATGTTGCAAAAGAGATCGGTTCAAGAGATAAAAAGGAGGCAGTTGACAAAGCAATAAGGGTTGGTCTCGCTATACTTACTGAAGGAATACTTGTTGCGCCACTGGAGGGCATTGCGGACGTCAACATCAGCAGAGAAAATGATTCTGACTACCTTTCCGTGGTTTATTCTGGTCCAATAAGAGGCGCTGGTGGGACAGCACAGGCAATGAGTGTCCTGATAGCAGATATTGTTCGGAGGGACCTGGGTATTGGCAGCTTCAGGATCAGTGAAGACGAAATTGAGAGGTATACCGAGGAGATTCAGGCATACAACAGGGTGAAACATTTGCAGTACCTCCCGACACCTGAGGAGATCAGACAGATTGTGAAGAACTGCCCGGTGATGATTGATGGAGAGGGGAGTGAAGAACAGGAGGTTTCAGGGCACAGGGATATGAGTAGAATCAAGACCAACAGGATACGAGGTGGAATGTGTCTTGTAATATGCGAAGGACTTGTGCAGAAATCCAAGAAGGTTCTGAAATACACATCCTCCCTGGGTCTGACAGAGTGGGACTTCCTTTCGAATCTCCATGGGCCAGATGAGAAAGGGGATGCGTCAACTGAGAAATCAGAGAAATTCCTGAAGGATATCATTGCTGGAAGACCGGTCTTCAGTCATCCCGGTCGTCCTGGAGGGTTCAGACTGAGATATGGCAGATCACGGATAACTGGCCTCGCGGCTGCGGGAATAAATCCAGTAACAATGTATGTCCTGGACAGTTTCATAGCCATAGGATCGCAGATAAAAATTGAGCTTCCAGGAAAAGCAGCAGCAATAACACCGTGTGATTATATAGACGGTCCAATGGTTGTGCTAAAGGACGGCTCAAACATAAGGGTAAGGAGCATTGATCATGCCAGGCATATAATGAATGAAGTCGTCAAGATTTCAGATATCGGAGAGATTCTGATATCATACGGAGAATTCCTCGAGAACAATCACAGGCTAGAGGTTCCACCTTTTGTTCACGAATGGTGGTATCTTTATGCAGAGAAATTCCCTGAACTCAGGCAGTATGAGGAGAAGGAACCTGATGAGATCGCCGCTATCCAGATTGCCAGAAAGTACGGCATTCCGCTGCACCCAAGGTTCGATTACCTGTGGCATGATATCACAGCACATGAGATCAACTATCTTAGAAAGAAGCTTGAAAATGCTGTCCCATTCGATGGAAAAATCAGGGTGGAATTCGATCAGACAGCAGCGAATCTCCTGATGGACATAAACAAGGAGTATAACGTGGAGAACGGTTTCATAGTGATGGATGAATATATGGCGCTGTTTGCATCCCTTGGACTCGATCAGAACAGTCCAGTAAACAAGGACATTGCTGATGAAACAGATCCAGTAGAAGCAGTATGTATGCTGTCAGGGATGAAGATAATGCCAAGATCCCCGACGAGGATAGGTGCAAGAATGGGAAGACCTGAAAAGTCAGGAGACAGGAAGATGAAGCCAAAGGTTCATGTGCTTTTCCCGGTTGAGAATTATGGAAACACCAGAAGATCACTTATCAGCGCTGAAAAGACAGTGGGGGGGACTTTTGAGATAGAGTGCCTGCCCAGAATATGCCCAAAGTGCGGGACTAAAACCCCAGAGCCACTGTGCGAGAACTGTGGATCGATTACAGAACCCATGAAAAACTCAGAAAAGATCAAGATCGATTTCGGAACTATAATGGCAACCGTAATGGAAAGAGTGAGGATAAATTCCACTGATCTGACCGAACTGAAGGGCGTGAAGAAGCTCATGTCAAGCAGAAAGGTTTGTGAACCTGTTGAAAAGGGGATCCTACGGTCTCTCCATGATATATCCATAAACAAGGACGGAACATGCAGATATGACATTTCTGACATACCGATCAGCCACTTTCTGCCAGAAGAGATAGGTCTCGATAGGCCAAAGGCCGAGAGTCTTGGATACAGTGCAGACGTTTACAACGAGATCTACGTGCAGGACATAATTGTGCCGAGGAAGGCTGCAACATACCTGCTCAAAGTTTCAAAATTTATTGACGACCTCTTGGTCAGGTATTACAACAAGCCCCCCTTCTATGACTGCAAGAATGAGGAAGACTTAATAGGTCATCTTGTTATTGGTCTGGCTCCGCACACTTCGGGAGGAATTGTTGGCAGAATAATAGGATTCACTGACGTATCAGGCTGCTACGCCCATCCATTCTTCCATGCTGCAAAGAGAAGAAACTGTGATGGTGATGAGGACAGCATAATGCTTCTCATGGATGGATTCCTTAACTTCTCCAAGGAGTTTCTACCTTCAACGCGTGGTGGACTCATGGATGCACCTCTTGTACTTACTGTGAAACTGAACCCTGACGAGGTGGACAAGGAAGCCATGAATGTCGACACACTGACCAGATACCCGATTGAGTTTTACGAAGCTGCTGAAAAACTGGCAATGCCAACAGAGATCGAACACATTATGAAGCCGATGAAAGCCTACATTAAGGATCATGGTACTTATGCCGGGTTCGGGTTCAGCATACCTGCAGACCACATAGACTCAGGGGTGACGATTTCATCTTACAAGACAATAGTCACCATGGAGGAGAAGATCGAGAGGCAGCTTGGCCTTGCAACCAGGATACGTGCGGTGGACGAGAATGACGTCGCTGCCAGAGTCCTGTCATCACACTTTCTTCCGGATATATACGGTAATTTCAGAGGATTTTTTTCCCAGTCATTCAGGTGCACCAAGTGCAACGCCAAATACCGCAGGATTCCGCTTTCCGGGAGATGCACCAGATGCGGAGGGAAATCAATAATACTGACAGTGCATAAGGGGGGTATAGTAAAATACCTTGATGAAACTATCAAGATTTCAAGGGAATACAGGATACCTGATTATCTGAAGGCAAGGATCGAGAATCTTGAAAAGACAATCCGGGAAACATTCGCAGATGATAGGGACGAAACTCCTGAAGAAGATCACGATGAAGTCGACAGCGCTCTGGAAAGCTATGAGATGAACAATGAATGATAGGATCAATATTTGTGACAGGTCCAGCAGGAACTGGAAAATCAACATTTTGCGGTGCAATGAAGGAATGGCTCGAGGAACAGCACTTTGATGCTGCAGTGGTGAATCTTGACCCTGGATCTGATTTTATCCCGTATGAGGCGGATATAGACATAAGGGACTTTATATCTCTGGGGAGAATAATGGAAGATTATTCACTGGGCCCAAACGGAGCCCAGGTTGTGGCTGCAGATTTGATGCTGGAATATGCCGATCAGATCAAATCACAGCTGGATGAGCTTGATGATCATTATATCATATTTGACACTCCCGGGCAAGTCGAGCTTTTCACATTCAGACAGGGAAGCACGATGCTCGTGGATACACTCACTGAGGGAAGAACCATGATCTGTTACCTGGCAGATTCCATTGTTGGTTCATCTCCATCAGGATTCATAGCGCAGAAAATGCTTCTGGGGTCTATTTTTTACAGATTCTTCAAGCCCATGATATTCATCATGAATAAGTCAGATCTGATTGACAGGGAGATAATGGACAAAATAATCTCATGGGAGGCCGATCCTGAACTCCTTTACGACGATTTCATGGATGAGAAGCAGAATATGGTCAAGCAGTACTATTCAGGCATAATTCATGCTTTTTCCGAGAGCGGTATGATCAATAAAATAATACCCGTGTCGTCTCAGAATCACACAGGTTTCGAGGATGTTTACTCCGAGATTTCCAATTTCTTCACTGGCGGAGAGGACGTTGATACAGACTACAGGGAAGAATAATTATTGAGTACAGCGAAATTAAAGACCAGATGTTGTCTGCCAGATTTCCTTTAAATTACGTTTCGAAAAGTCTTTTTAAAGGAGTATGTAACCAGACTTGGATCATAAAAGAGTTTTAATACAAACAAAAATCATGACCTTCATGACACCGAAACATCACTGTATTATCTGTTCAACACTCATATATTCGGGAATATACTGTTCTACCTGCTATTTTGAGATGATGCGGAGCAGGTACATTGATGAAGAATCCTTCGAGGAATGGGTTGTCAGAAACAGAAATTCAAAGGCTCCTGATGACCGGCACGGAATTGTGAAGCCACTGGACAGCTTTATCATTTCAGATATGAAGTGTTAGCGCTCAGGAATCTCCTACGCTTTGGATATACTGATTTTCAAGATCATTGTATTCCTCTACCCTGTCAAATTTGATGTTGTTAAGCACCAGCTTTTTCAATATTTCCGGGATATCCTCATCAAGTCGAAGGAATAAGTATCCGTCTTCAAGCCTGTGATCAGATGCAAGTTCGTGCAGTACAGGGGAATCGCCACTCTCATCAATCCTGATCCTCACGTATCCAGAGTCCGTGTTCTCAAAGTCACTGACTATAGATCCGTTATTTATTATTATGATGCGATCGCCGACCTCTTTTGCTTCGCTTATGAGGTGTGTACTGAGAACTATTATTTTCTCCTTTTTCGCGTTGATATCCTTCAGTATCTTCCTGAACTGGTACATGCCCTTTGGATCAAGACCAAAGGTTGGTTCATCAAGTATAATGATAGGAGGATCATGAAGCAATGACAGAGAAAGGCCAAGTCTCTGCTTCATTCCTCTGGAATATTCACCTGCCTTCCTGTCCAGATAATGGAAGCATCCTGTCAGATGAGTGACATCATCAATTCTCCTTTCACATTCAGCCTTGGAGAATCCCCTGATCCTGCAGGAAAAGTTAAGTATCTCGCGTCCGGTGAGGTAGGGATAGAACTCAGGCTGTTCCACCAGGCTGCCTATACTCTTCAGGGCATTGGACAGATCCTCCCTGACAGAATGGTCATTGATGAAGATGTCTCCATGACTTGGCCTTGAAATACCGGTCATGGTTTTCATGAGGGTAGTTTTTCCGGCTCCATTCGGTCCCAGAAGAACCATTATGCCTTCCCTGTCAAACTTAAGATTTATTGATCTTAATGCCTCTACGTTACCGTAATTCTTTGAAAGGTTTTCAATGCTTATCTTTACCATTACCTTACCTCCTTACTTTCAAAAAGAAAGATAGCGATCATAAAGGAGACAAAAGCATAAACTATCATCACAGAAGCATAGAGAGTTATCTGGGTAACAGAGGCAGGTGAAATCGAGGGCAATACTGTGAAATTGAATGGGTTGAAGTTTATATAGACTTCATAAACTATGGCAGCCGAAACGCTGAGCAGATAGAATGGAGTAGTCGAATAGAGGAAGCTTATAACCAGGGAGGCAGTGCCAAACACCAAAAAGTAAAGGATGAATACCGATATGTACGCATAAAGATTCTTGTTGAATATTACGCTCAGAAGGAATGTAAGCCCAAGCATTGCAACGGCAAAAAGAATCATCAGAAGGTAGGAGAGACCGAATGCGCTGGAAGGAATTATATGATACAGGAAAGCGAAATTGAAAAACTGCCCCAGATAAAAAATTGATATAATGATTGCTGTGACAAAAAACGATGCTAAAAATTTTCCGCTAAATAGCACGTACCTCGGAATCGGATAGGTAAAAGTCTGGAAAGCAGTCTTGCTCTCAATTTCAGTGGAAATTGCAGGAGATCCGAAAAACACTGAAGCAAAAACAGGAAGATATGTTCCGGCAAACTCCCAGACAAAACTGAATTCGTTCCTGAGTAGCCCAGTATTGAGGCCACCAGACGAGAAGCGAAGGAAATTTGGGAAGCTTGATGAATAGGAAAAATACTTCACGGAAAGATAAGTCAGAAGAGAGACAACGAGAATCACAAGGAAAAGCATAAGATAAAAGCTTTTTGAACGGTAATAGTTCCTGAAATAGAATATGGATACAGTGCCTATTTTTCTTATGTTCCCAGGCTGACTCATAGCGCTCCTGCAAGAATTGATAGAAAGTATTTGAAAAGTTGTGAAAACAATTTTGATCCTATCCCGACGGGATATGAAACAACAATAGAATGAGCACTTAACGAAACTGTTCCGTTGAAAAGTGTACCAAAGGTCCGGATGGCAGCAAACATCGGGCTGGATGTATTAAGTGATTCACCATAAATTGAGATCACCGTGTTGTTGGATGTGAAATTTCCAGACATATAGTATTCCTGGCTTTCAGAATAAAGATTGGCATACAACGAAATGTTCGCAGATGTATTGAAAGCATAGCCCAGAGGAACATTGCCATTCAGCCTCTGATTTGAATCGATTGCCGCGTGAACAGCATCGATCTCCCCCATTAGAAAGATGCCAGACGCAGGCGCGGCAATGTACAGACTCACCTTGGTCAGGTTAAGATTTCCAGCGGTTATATTCAAAAAAGACCCAGCCGAGGCCGTTGGGATGACCTTTGACAAAACTCCAGAAATGTTAAGGGATGTTTTGAAAATAGGCACATGATTGTATGTTCCGTAGTAATAATAATGCAGGGATCCTGTCTGGCTCCCGGTCGAACTGTTGCTCAAGGTAGAACTTGAATTAAAACCTGTGGAATAAGCGAATGTGCCCATCTGGAGGACAAAAGCAAAGCTTCCTTCTTCCAGAAATACGTAATTGGATTCATTAAGGGCATTGAATTTAGCCGCAAATTGTGAATTTGCAGGCACGAACGACTGTGGAGATTGTGTCCCGACGGAGGATTTGTACTGGTTTATAATTAAATAGACAGATGGAACAATAACCGCAAGCGTTACCGTAACCACAAGAATCTTGAACAGGGATGATTTCATAACCAAACATTGATGATCTGTACTTATAGTTTAAGCCGGTAAATGCTGCCGGAAAAATAGGGTATTAAATTTTATCTTTACCTCTGAATCTCAAAGGGAACTGTGCACTGCATTTTCCGTCGAATAAAGATTCCAAGGTTATTCTGGGAACTCCAGAGAGGTTCAGCCTGAAAGAAGTTTCAGGTAAACGAAAGATAGTTTATGCGGATAAGAAAAACATTTATTAGATAAGAATATACATAATTGGTGACAAATATGTCTGAAAAATGGGAAATAAAAGAAAAATTCAAGCCAAAAGATCTCGAAGGGATATCCAATCAGCAGATAGACTACCACTTTGAAACCCATTACAAAGGGTACGTAAACAAACTGAATGAGATATGGGAGAAATTACCAAACGCAGACAGAAGCAAGGCAAACCAGAACTACAGTGATTTCAGGGAGCTGAAGCTTGAAGAGACGTTCAATTACGACGGTTCTCTATTGCACGAAATTTACTTCAACGGGTTGATCAGCACTCACTCAAGTGTACCGGAAACCTTCAAGAAAGCTGTGGAGAGGGATTTTGGAAGCTACGAGAAGTGGGTGGAGGATTTCAAGGCCACGGGAACAGCATTCAGAGGTTGGTCGTTGCTTGTTTTTGATCTGAACACTGGAAAGCTGAGAAACATAGGTGCTGATATCCACAACACAAATGGCATATGGAACGCAATAGTTATTCTTGCACTTGATGTCTACGAGCATGCATATTATACAGACTTCGGCCCAAAGAGAGCAAGCTATCTGGATGCATTCATGAAAAATGTAAACTGGAACGAAGTCGAGAAGAGACTTGAAAAAGCAAGGAAAGCATACGAGGTTTTCAAATAATCCTCATTATTTATGTTTTTATTCTCAGATCTGAAGGAGTTGGTGAAACGCTCGGATCCTATTATTGATCTGAGAATAATGGAATTTATAAAGGCAGGGCAGTCCAGCAAGGAAAATCTGTTCTTAGAACTGTGCTTCTGTATTCTCGCAGCCAATACGTCTGCTGAAATGGGTATAAGAGTAATGACTCAGGTGAGTCAGGATGACTTCCTGTATTCTGATCTGGAGACTCTCCGGGCTGAATTAAAGAGAGTCAGCTGCAGGTTCTACAACATGCGCAGCAAATTTATTGTTAACTCCAGGTGGATCATTGACGAGTTGCCTGAAATAGCAAGAACAACAGATACAATGGGCACAAGGGAATATCTGGCAGAGAATCTTCTTGGGGTCGGCTACAAGGAATCCTCTCACTTCCTGAGAAACGTAGGCAAGTTTGAATGCGCAATACTTGACAAGCATATCCTGAAGATGATGAATGCGGTGTCTGGGACAGAGTTAAAAGCATCTCTTTCGAAAAAAAAGTATCTGGAAATAGAAGATGCATTCATAAAGATGAGCGACATGCTTAACATGAAACCTGGCATACTTGACCTGTACATGTGGAAGACCGCAACGGGTAAGGTACTAAAATAGGGCGGTGGAAAATTGATAGACTTATTCGAAACAAGAAGAAGGGAACTGAACTACAAATACATTCACGGAGAGATTTACAGCCTGATGGAAAGGGCGGGGAAAGGAGTAGCACAATTCATTGAGGAAAACATTCCAGACAGAAAAAGAATACTGATTGTGTGCGGATCAGGAAACAACTGTGGAGACTCTCTCGTAGCTGGAGAAGAACTCAGGAAGATGAACCATGACGTCAAGGCTGTGTTCATAAAGGGAAAAGAATCACTGCACAGTGATGAAAGTGTTCGAGCGCTATCAAATTACAAAGGAGAAATTGATGACATATCAAAGATAGACGAGGATATAAGATGGTGCAACCTTGTCATCGATGGTATATTTGGAACCGGAATAACCGGAGAAATAAAAGATCCGTATAAGAGAATCATAAACAATATAAACGCGTCAGGAAAGGATATACTTTCGGTAGACGTCCCGTCAGGACTTGGCACTGCAACTCAAATTAAGCCACAGTATACTGTCACTATGATGGACCTAAAGCCTGGAATGAGCGAAGAAAACTCTGGAAAAATAGTAGTCAAGGACATTGGTGTAGATGAAAAATGCATTGTATATTCAGGTCCTGGTGACATGCTGTATCTCAGCCCTCCGAATCCCGATTCTCACAAGGGAATGAACGGAGAAATAGGAATAATTGCAGGATGGGAGTACTACGGATCGGCCATTATTGCAGCAAAAGCCGCAATGAGTTTCGGAGTTGATCTCGTATTCATGTTCCCCATCAGAGAAAAGGTAGAACTGATATCCCAATACTCCCCGTACTATATTGTCAGGGAATATGATCCGGAAAAGTCATTCGAGACGATCAGAAAACTGAATGCCATTCTCATAGGGCCAGGATTGGGGAAAACTGACAGGTCTTTCAATGCCATCAAGGCAGTCATTTCAAAATTCAATGGTCCAATAGTTATTGATTCCGATGCAATTAAACTGCTGGGAAGTCAGCCTGATCTTATTAAGGGAAAGAAAACTATAATTACACCTCATCAGCAGGAATTCAGAGACATCTCCGGCTTTGAACCCGACGAGGCTAATATGAAGTTCTTTTCCTCTGAATACAATACAGTCACGGTCCTGAAGGGACAAATTGACAAGATAACAGATGGAAACACGGTATGGTACACACAGGGAGGAAATGCAAGAATGACCATGGGAGGTACGGGAGACGCACTTGCAGGTCTCATCACGGCTATTGTAGCACACAGAGTCGGTCTTGTGGAAGCGTCCAGGATAGGCACCTTCATAATGAAGGCAGCTTCCGATCTGTCATTCAAAAGCAAGGGTTACTGGTATTCTCTCGACGATCTTCTTGACATGATTCCACAGGTGATGATGCAGTATTCGTTGTGGAAATGAATAAACTAAGGGATTCAGGCTCGAAAGCAATCATCCTGGACACATCTGCTTTCATTGCCAGGAACTTTAACCTCAAAGATCCGGATGCTGTGATTCCGATCTCTGTCATTGAAGAGATACAGAAGGGAAAGCTGAAAAGAGAAATAGGATATGCCGAGGAAATGCTTAACTTAAGGGTACCTGACAATTCTTACAGGAACGCAGTGGTGGAGTTTGCGCAACGTACAGGCGATATAAAGGTCCTGTCAGAAACAGACATTGACGTCATATCTTTAGGAATGGAACTCAATGGAATTGTGATGACGGATGATTTTGCAATCCAGAATGTTTGCAGGGCAATGGGAATAGAATTCATCCCTGCTTCCAATCTGTCAATACGTAAAACCATAATGTGGACTTACAGGTGCACCGGAT
Organism: Thermoplasmataceae archaeon; assembly: GCA_043196285.1. Classification (GTDB taxonomy): domain Archaea; phylum Thermoplasmatota; class Thermoplasmata; order Thermoplasmatales; family Thermoplasmataceae; genus JAKAFX01. The sequence goes on from JBBYJL010000002.1 coordinate 22,743, forward strand.
GCAGGAAGTATTTCAGTACTTACCGGGAAAAATGCGATATTTGCGGGCATGAAGTCAGGAGAACATCATCCAGGAACAAGCCCAAAAATAAAATATAAATCAAATTATAATGTCAGCTATATCGTAAAATGGCTCACCGTTGAGGAATATCACTATACTGAGAAACCATTACAGTTTGGAACGAAATGATTATATACTTTTTTGTAGTTGTCTGACATTGTATGAGCTCCAGTGGTGTAGCTTCAAGAAATTATCTCGGGTACTTCATGGCACTTCTTAACATTCTTCCTCCGCAGTACCTTTATCTGAGCACAATTTTCGTGATACTTATCGCAGTTCTCTTGCTGTTCAAAGGGAGTACTGCCTGGAACATCCTTATGATCTGCATTGGGGCATACTATGGCTTTGTCTTTGCACTTTACATCAGCACGATAGTCAATTTTGGAGGGCTTCCCATATATCTCATATTTATGATTGCAGCAGTGATAGGTGCAATATTATTCAAGGCAGCTGCAAGAATCGGGCTTTCAGCATTCTTTGCCTTCATCGCTTTTATTCTGGTCAGCAGTCTGTACCCGGGAAACATATCTATGGAAATTCTGGCCGCCATTGTTGCTTTCGGAGCGTCATATGTCCTCTATAAGAAAGTAACCACCCTTCTTTCAGCCATACTTGGTTCATTCCTGCTCTGGTTTGCGCTCATAACACTTGGTCTGGGATCGGTTATTTCACAAATCGTGGCCGGTATACTAATGGTAGGCGGATTGTATCTGCAGATAACTGAAAAGAAGAGAAGCAGGAAGGAAGACAACAGGAGGGGAGGGATCAGTGGAGGCAAGAGCGTTTACAAGGTGACCAGGAAGGATGGTACAAAATATATCATAATCGAGGATGATCAGGGAATCGACTTTGCCTGATTTTTGTCCGTTACATTGTTTTCCCTGAAAAATTCGGAAAGTCCTCTTGCAAAATCCATCGATTTCATATATATTCCGTAGTCTGAATATCTGAAAATCGGTGCTTTAGCATCGATGTTAACCGCGATTATCTTTCGTGCATATCGCACACCGACCATATGATTATCGTGGCCAGCAATTCCGAGGGCAATGTAGAGGTCTGGAGAAATGGAAGAACCGGTAAGTCCAATCTGCTGCTGTCTGGGAATCCATCCAAAGTCCACTATAGGTCTTGTGGCACCAAGGGCAGCACCCATTGCATGAGCCAGATCCTTTATTGTTGCAAGGTTCTCCTGGGATTCGATGCCTTTGCCAACAGAAATAACAATTCTCGAAGAATATAATGACAGGTATTCCTCCGGGGTTTCCTGAATATCAAGCGGTATGTTGCTGTCCTCTGGCCAGTTCTTGTGTACTATATTACATCTGATTCTGGATTTCCGGAGCGGAAACATACCTTTCCTTACAGTGCTCATAGCCGGGATGGTTCTGGAAACTATTCTTGCAACAACTCCCCCTCCGAATGCAGGTTTGTACTGAATCAGTCTCCCGTTCTCATAAGTGATATCAATACAGTCCGCAGTCAGGCCAAGATGCCTATCAGCAGCTATGAATGATGCAATATCCCTTCCTGCTATCGTTGACGGAAAGATTACGAATTCAGGCGTGCACAGATTTATCTCATTCTCAAGAAACTCTGCGAAGGAGGTGGGAGACCTAAGATTCACATAAACATATTCGTGACAGGATATACCTTCAAGTTTTCCAGGGTCTATGTTCCCAATTACCCTTATGTTGAACTGCCCCCTCGATATCTCCGCTACCTTTGCCGCTATCTCAAGAGAAATATCCTGATCATTAAAGGCCACTGCAATGCACCATCTCCTTTCAGGGACATAAGGATCAATTTCCTGTATCTCTGGAGATTTTCCTGATTTAGATCGTACAGTGTCGAGTATCAATCTGTAAAGATCATCGGGCTTATCAAATATCTCCACTTTACGGGTACTGTCTATCAATCGTGTGCCTTCTACCTGCGTTGGAGAATCCGCACCCGTAATCTCAACGGAAAGATCCTCATATGCCAGTGTCTTAATCCTGTCCAGCATCTGCGGAACACTTGGTTTCACTATCCTTGCCTTGTTTATCTTTTCACTCAGAGATATCAGGGCAGGAAGTTTCAGCACATGTTTCTCCATACCGTACTCTCTTTCGCATTCCACGGTAATGCTCTTCATGTCGTCGGAATAAGTTATGGACGAAACTGCAGACCTGAAATCATATCCGGATAATCTGGCAACTTCGGGTGGCACCTGGGAAGTCTCGCCATCGAGAGAATATTTCCCTGCAAAGACAAGATCAGGACCCAGTTTCTTTACAAGCGATGACAAAATCATTGAGGTTACAAGCGTATCAGATCCGACAAATCTTCTGTCTGTTATGAGGAATGCATCGTCAGCACCCATTCTAAGCGACTGATTCAAAACCTCTGCGGCAGAAGGTGGGCCCATTGTAGCAACCAGAACCTCGCTTCCAAACTTTTCCTTTGATCTTATCGCCTCCTCAACAGCTTTCCTGTCAAAGGAATTCATCTGGAGTGGTACATTTTCCCTTCTTATCCTCCCGGTTGATGGATCGAATTCGATCCTGCCTGGATCCGGGACCTGTTTCACCAGGACCAGTATCCTCATCAGACTTCGACCATCACGTCGCCGTTTTCGACTTTTATCCTGTAGGTTTGCAACTTGGGGATCCCTTCCGAGCCTTCAGGGTTCTGGACAACCGATCCATCCTCTGGTTTGAACATGGCAAAATGATTCGGGCATACCAGGTTTCCATCATCAATGAATCCTTCTGAAAGATCATAATTTTCATGAGTACAGTAACATGAGGTTGCATAATATTTTCCGCCGACCCTCATGATCAGTATATCCCTGCCACTTATGCTTGCCTTTGAGAGATCCCCGTCTTTCATGCTGCCATCTCTGGATACCTTGAACCACGTCATGACTGAGGAAATTGGACATAATTAATAATGTTTTGTACCTTAGATTACTTCAATTTGGGCAGTCAAACATAAAATGATAGTAAAGTCCACCAATTCTTCAGGGTTTCCTGCTCCTGAGTTCCCTCTTCAGCACCTTTCCCACAAGTGATTTCGGCAACTCTTCAACGAATTCGATTATCTTCGGTATCTTGTATTTTGCAAGGTATTGCCTGCAGAATTCAATAATCTCTTCCGGAGTAGCGGTCTCACCTTTTTTCAGGACTATGTACGCCTTAACAGTCTCCCCTCGGTGAGGATCATTAACACCTATCACCGCAGCCTCGCTTACCTTTGGATGCTTGTAAAGGATCTCCTCCACTTCCTGCGGGTATATGTTGTATCCCCCTGCAATGATCATGTCTTTTTTCCTGTCAACTATATAGAAGAAACCATCCTCGTCCATCTTTGCTATATCGCCTGTGTATAGCCATCCATCTCTCAGCGCGATTGTTGTCTCATCCTTGTTGTTCCAGTATCCAGACATGACCTGTGGGCCTCTTATAACCAGTTCACCTACTTCACCAGGTCCGAGATCTTTGGTTCCTGTCTCAATATCAACAATCTTCTCATATGTGTTTGAAACGGGCAGGCCAATGGAACCTATTTTCCTCATCGTTACATCCATGGGGTTTATGTTCGCGACGGGCGAAGTTTCGCTAAGTCCGTACCCCTCAATTATCATGCCATTTGTCGCAGTTTCAAAATTCTTCTGCAGCTCCTCTGGCAGAGGGGATGCACCCGACATACAGAATTTCACGGATTTTATATCATACTTTCCAACATCCCTGTAATTCAGTATTGAATGATACATGGATGGAATCCCCGGGAATGCCTGTGGGTGCATCTTATGCATGGCCTTCAGTATCATCTTTGTGTCTCTTGGGTCAGGGACAAGGATTATTCTGGAACCCTGCAGGACAGGAACCAGCATAGCGGTCATCATCCCATACACGTGGAAGAATGGTATCGCAGAGAGATATGAAATTCCGGAACGATAATCTTCAGGTATCCACTCCCTTATCTGGTATGCGTTTGCAATAAGGTTGTAATGAGTCAGAAGGGCAGCCTTTGGTACTCCCGTGGTCCCGCCAGTGTACTGGAGTAGTGCCGGATGAGTTTCGGGAGATATGGTCTCCTCTCCGACCGAAGATTCTGATGAAAGAACGTCTCTGAAAGAATAGATCCAGGGTTCTTTGGGGATCTTAATCTTTGTCCTCTTGGCGCTTCTGGAGGCAGAGTAAAGAAATGCCAGAGGAGAAGGCAAGAAGTCTTCAACTTTTGCGACAATAACTTTCTGGACCAGCGATGGGTGCAGCGGAATAACCTTGTTTATGAAATCGTCCAGAACAATTATCACACTGGATCCGGAGTCAGAGATCTGTGATTCGAGTTCATGTGTGGTGTATAGGGGATTCGTCTGAACAACTGTACCGCCAAGCTTTAGAACTGCAAAGAAGAATATCACGTAATGTGGAACGTTCGGAAGCATGATACTGACCCTGTCACCCTTGGTAACACCCATTTTTCGAAGGGATCCTGCGACGGTATCCACATATTTCCTAAGTTCGGAATAATTCAGTTTCTTTGAGAAGAAGTCGATCGCTATTCTCTCCGGGTATTTCTTTGCGATATCATCCAGAACCGAATAAACCGAAATCTTCGGGATCTCAATATGTCTCTTTACCCATTTTGGATAACTTTTCTCCATTAAAGCATCAATCTGTTCTTCCAAGGAACCCATGACAAAAGAGAATGTGAAGTTGCATATATTCTTTAGATTTCATTTCTGTTTTTTTGATAAATTTATGCAATTATCATCTTAAATCTAGTATGGGTTGATATGGCAAGGAAAATATTCCATAAAGGCATTAACCATGGAAATTAAGAGGTTATATTCATTGGATCAAGCGGACATAGCAAAGTTTGAAGAAGCCGGTAAGATAGGAAAAAAAGCACTGGAAACAGCGGTCTCACTGATTGAGCCTGGAATGACCCTTTATGAAGTGGCAGAAAAGACTGAAAGGCTTATAATAGAGAATGGAGCTTTTCCGGCTTTTCCGCTCAATCTTTCAATAAACAATGAGGCTGCTCATTACACTCCTTTTTATGGAGATAAGAAAACATTCAGAACAGGAGACATTGTCAAGGTTGATATCGGAGCTCACATTGACGGATTTCCATCTGACAATGCAGCGACTGTAGAAGTCGGAGGCGCTGGAAACCATTCCGATCTGATAGATGCATCAAGGGAGGCCCTCAATGCTGCCATCAAGGTACTACGCCCTCTGATCCCACTCCGCGAAATCGGAGCTGCAATTGGGGCCAAGATATCAGAGTATGGTTTTAAGCCAATTCGCAACCTTGGAGGGCATGGTGTTGCAAGATATGATCTGCACTCATCTATATTTGTGCCAAATTATGATGACGGCAATGGTAAACTTCTCAAACCGGATCAGGTGATAGCGATAGAACCTTTTGCATCAACCGGGATAGGAATGATACACAGTGGACCGGGAGGAAATATTTTCATAGTCAGCGGAACAAAAAATGACAAGGATGAACCAATATTCAGGAACTTCTCAACGCTCCCTTTTGCCTCAAGATGGCTTTACGGAAAAATTGAGAAGCCGGAAGCTTACCTGAAATCCATGGTTTCGAGAAGGACAGTTTCGCAGTTTCCCATCCTCAGGGAACACAATGGATCACTGATATCCCAGGCGGAACATACCATAATGATCCTTGGGGATAGAATAAAAGTGCTTACTTCCTAGAATACAGTGAATTGATGGTTTCCATCATTACCGCAAGTTTTTCTTCAAGCGGAAGCCCAGCATTTAAGACCACAGTGTTAGAACCTGCAGTTGCAAGATAATACTTCCTGACCTGAGCGAGGTATTCAGGGTTTTCAAAAGGGCTTTTTTCTCTGATCTTTATGCGATCCATGGCAACAAAAGGGTCAATGTCAAGAATAAATGTCAGATCGGGCAAGATTTTTAATGGTTCGGCGGCCATTTTCATCCAATTAAATGTATCTTTAAAATTTCCAAAAATTTTTTCAATAAGAGGTCCCTGATAAGCAAAACTCGAGGCAAGAAACCTATCTGAAATCACGAGGTAGTTTTCTGATAGCTTCTTTGATATAGTATACTCGTGTTTTGATCTGTCAGCCATGAAAAGGAAAAAAAGTGCGAGTGCATCATTGAAACTTGATCTGATCATTGCTTCCGGGAGATCTTCAGTAGGCTCTTTTGTAAGAAAGACCTTGATACCCTGATCTGAGAGAATGCTCGCAAGGCGAAGTGAAATGGTTGTTTTCCCCGATCCATCTATGCCCTCAATTGCAATGAACAATCGATCCCAGATGGAATGGCCATTTAATAAAACCATGCAGCGGAAAAACGTGTAACCCCTTCGATCCTATGTATAAGATCATGAAATGTCCTGCGAATAAATAACCTATTAATTGAAGGGATCATTACATGCTAATGAATGGACCTGAACATAAAGGATTCAATACCAATGCAGTACATGCGGGCGAACTGAAGGACCCGAGATTCGGAAACGTTATAACCCCAATATTCGAAAACTCGACATTCCTTGGACCGAACGAGACAGCGGACGCCTATGTGGATATTACAAACAAGAAACCATTTCTCTACACAAGGTGGGGCAATCCGACAATCCAGTCGTTTGAGGAAAAATATGCAGTACTTGAAGGATATTCAAGATCCCTCGCATTTTCATCAGGAATGAGCGCGATCTCCGCAGCGATTATGTCAATTGCGACATCAGGTTCAAAAATACTGGCAGTAAACGGGCTTTACGGGCAGACCTACATCTTTCTTTCAAAAACGTTAAAAAGAATGGGCATCACCACGGAATTTCTGGACCTGGATGCGATGAACAGTCTCAGTTCCATCGATAAGAACATAGCCATGGTTTACATCGAAACAATACTTAACCCTACCCTTGGAGTATCCGATATTGAACACATTTCTGCATTGTGCCATGAAATAGGCATACCGCTGGTAGTGGACTCGACATTTTCAACACCATATAATGTCAAACCGGTTATATTTGGGGCAGACATAACGCTTCATAGTGCTACCAAATACATCGGAGGGCACAGTGACATTATAATGGGCGTGGCAGGCATTTCTGATTCGCTATACGATGGAATGACAACAATGAGAAAAAACTTCGGCTTCGTTCCTGATCCTATACAGGCCTTCCTTGCATCAAGAGGATTAAAAACACTGGGTCTGAGGATGAAAAAACACAACGAAAACGGTATGAATGTTGCAAAATTTCTTGAGGGAGAAAAGAAGATAGTCAAAGTATTCTATCCTGGACTGGAGAGTTCTCCTTACAATAAGATCGCATCGAAGGAGATGAGGGGATATGGCGGCATGGTATCTTTCGAAGTAGAGGGCGGACTTGAACAGGCCAGGAAGTTCATAAAGTGCCTGAAGATACCAAATGTAGCGCCAAGCCTGGGAGGCGTAGAGAGCCTGGTCACTTTGCCTGTGGACACATCACACGCATCAATGACAAGAGATGAAAGGGTGAGGGCAGGCATAAATGATGGACTAATCAGGTTTTCATGCGGTATTGAAGACCCGGAGGATATAATAGCAGATTTCCAAAATGCACTGTCCTGCCTGTGAAGATCAGTGATCCCCATAATTAGTAGATAAAATCATCTTAAAATAGCTTCAGGGAATGAGGAAACGTGTCCCTTAAAGACAGTCTTTCTTTCAAAGGTTCCGTTGCAACACAGACAATCAGGAACCAGCACGTAAAAACAGTGGAATTTTCAGAAGGTTTTCTGGAAAACAGCATCGACACTGAGGAATTCCTCAAACATGTGAACTATCCAATTAACGTTCATTTTGTCCTGGAAGAGGAAATTCTGATACCTATTTTCAGGCCGGTACTAAGAGAATTCCTTGAAATGGAAAAACCTATCAGAATCATACAGTGAGAACACGTCTCAGTCAAAAGAATCTATCATAACATAACAAATCCGGTATATCAGGAAGGGGGAAATGAGATTGATGTTTCGGGAAAGGAAGTGCTGATAATGTCAGGTCAAATTGGTAACTGGTCAGTTATATGTTCATTAACCTTCGTCAGAACATATGTTTTGAACCGAAAGATCCATATATAATGAATGCATTATATTAATAACATGATTTATCTGTCAGCAGAAACACCCAGAGATCAGGAAATTATGGAGAAATTCCAGAGAGCATATGTGAATCTTAAGAAAATAGTGGACAAACTCCAGGAAGAGAACAGGAGGAACAAGATCCGCAAAGGGATCTGAAGCATACGCAAAACTCTTCTCTATATTATAAAGAGAGAAGCTTAGAAAGAAGAACTTCATACCATATACTCTGCGAAAGATCGTATTCAAGAAGAGATATCATCCCGGATAGGATGCACACTCTACTGACCTGTTACAGAATATATCAGGATACACTGTTTCTAGGTACAGGGGAAATATAACAATCGCGGGGTCTAACAGTCAGGTCCAGTTGCAGTTCACTAACAATAACTTTAAGACCCCTCCGTCCACGGAGTTTCCGATTTACGAATTAGCATCAATTGCAGGCGTGATAATCGTAGTCGCCAGTCTTGGAGGTTATGTTGTAGTAAGATGAAAAAGGAAGGCGAAATAAGATCAACTGGCGGGAACAGTTCCACAAATAAATCAATTCAATAAAGAGGATAGCTACCTGTCAGCGGATCAATAACAGAAGAAAATACTGGACCGATCCCAAGGCATGTGACAGTTCCAGGAGGAATCTGGGTAAGACCGGCGTCGGTTATCATCTCATTTACAATCCCCATTTCGTTCACTGCATATTTCAATCTGTTCAATTCATCTTCGTCCTGAACCCTTATTACTATTTTTTTCTGCCCCTGGGACATCCATCCTTTGAACATAGTCTTGTTGGACTTCATGGATTTAAGCGCGCAGGCGACTGCAGCATGAGCGACCTGTGCTGCCATCTTCCCCTTCCCAATGTCTATATCCTTTCGGACTGCAATCACCATCTTTATTTCCTCTACCATGGTACCTCCTTTTTCTTCATCCTGTAACCTATCACATTTACTGCTCTATGGAGAGGGGGAGTGACTATTATTACAGTGACCAGCCCCACAATGTTTCCATAAACATTCGTGAAGAATGAATGAAAGAACAGGTATAATATGAGGAGGGTGAACAGAATAAATGGAAGCTGGTCAAGCAGGGAACCATTTGCTCCCCGGTTTAAACCAATGCGTCTTTTCGTGAATGATCCTATGGCGTCGCCGACGAGAGCGGAAAAACTCATGGAAAGTATCAAAATGAATGCATAAGAAATCGATGAACCATAGGGGTAGAAAAGGCCTGATTTGATATAATCAAGGCTGTATATTATGAGACCTGCAACACTAGCTAGCAGCGATCCTCCGATAAACCCGCTCCATGTTTTCCCGTCCCCAAGAATTCTTTTTCCGTCTATGAAGTTGCGGTTGAAGTCCATCTTTCCATATCCACCTGTTATTACAGCAAGCGAATTCGCTGAGAAAGCCGGGATTGTAAGAACAAAGGCCTGGATTGCAAGAAACGCTATATTATCCATACATTTCCACAGCCTTCAGTATGTCTGCCTTAGTTATGATTCCCTTGAGATCTCCCTTGGACGTTATGATTACCGCGTTGTGGAACTTCAGGAGGGGGTATATCATTGAAATCTGGCTCGATTGATCCAGCAGCGGAAGAGGTGGGCCCATTATATTTGACACCAGAAGCCTCCTAAGAGAATCCATCGTTGATCCCCGTATAAGGAGATCATTTATCTCACTTTCAGTCACAGTTCCAACAGTCTTACCCTCATTGGATACCACCGGTAACTGAGAGAATCCCTTCTCTCTCATTATGTTAAGTACCTTCATCACGGAATCATTGGGTGAGCACACGATCAGGTCCCTGGACATGATCTTCGAGGCCGTTATGTCAATATTCTCCGCTCTCAGTCCAGATTTGCTGAGATAATCATATATTTTCCTGACCTTGTCATAGGTAGGGTTCAACCCTCCTTTTTCAAGCCTGGCTATGTAAGATTGGCTGACTCCGCTTACAGATGCCAGTTCTTTCTGACTAATCCCGAGGTTCTTTCTCATCTTCTTGAGTTCTTCTATAGTAGGAAACATTTCGTGTTCAGATATTTTTAATTGTGTATTAATAGTGTCGGATTTTTTTCTATAAAATGGTAGCATATTTTCTTACTGAAGTCACAGAAACACTGCAATTTCTTCACCAATCAGGGGCCAATAAATGTCCTGCCCCTTCATAATTTATCAAGCAGTGACATGTATAAATAGAAGGAGGAAATCAGCAACAGTTGGTTTCCAAGGATGATTTAAGAAAATACTACTATATATTTACTCCGATGATCTCAATTCTAGTTTCCTTACCGATCATTTATTATTCAATAACAGAAGCACAACTGACGGTTCTGCTCATAATTCCGATAATAGTTTTTGCCGTAATGCACTATCTTGGTCCCTGGAGGGTTAAGAGACGGATACTCATCGGCTTTCTTATATTCATAGTTCTCGCAATATTTGTGTCCTATTCGGTGACGGAAAGTGTTTACAACTATGAAGGCCATTTTCCAAGCGCAACTCTTAAAGACGGAAAGTATATTGATAATGCGTTCACCAACAGCACAACAGTTAACGTTAGCCTATCCCCGTATTCGGGAGTTCACGATTCCTACAATTTTTCATTTCTTGTGTCAAACAATATCACATTCTCAAGCTATGGACTTATTATCAACTCTGAAATCCCGAACCATCCTTTATTCATGAATCTAACAGAAAAGGACATGCATTATGTGAAGGAATCCAGTCATCAGGCACTGATATACTATGATGCAACAACACTCTCTGAAGGGTCTATATACAATTTCACATTCTATATAGGAGCATTTAATGAGAGTTATGCTACTGAACCGGTTGGCAATCACACGCTTCTGCAATTCATACCAGGCCCGTACGTGTCATATGCTGAGACATTTTATGTGAGCTTCGCAACTTACTTTGCTCCTTATATGATTCTGTACAATCTGATATTCATTACAGGAACCTTTGTAGCAAGAAGCATTTCAAACAGCAGAAGGTATCAGAAGCCTCCCGTTTCACAACCACCTCTCCAACCTCCTCAATAAGATTCGTAAAATCTATATACTAATAAATATTTATTACATCAATATGGAGTCAAAAACAAGAAAGATACAACTGACCGGAGGTTCGACATATATAGTATCCCTTCCGTTGGAATGGATTGCAGCAAACTCCCTGAAGAAGGGCAGTGAGGTTGAGGTCATAGACGATGCAAACAGTATAATCATTAATCCTGGTGTGCAGAAGAGAGAGCTTGTGCGCACCATTAATGTAAGCGATGACATTGATTCCAAGAGGTTACAGAGAATTCTGGTTTCTGCATATATTGCAAATTTTGAGATACTTGTTGTGCAGAGCAGAAGTAGGATGAATGAAAGTTTGAGGGAATCTGTTAAGCATTTCTCCAGACTTGTGATGGGTGTGGAGATATTTGAGGAGGCTTCAAATCGTATTGTGCTGCAGAATGTACTGGATTCAACGTCATTTCCGGTTCAGAAGGCAATCAGAAGGATGGCTGGGAATGTGGTGTCAATGCTGGAGGATGTCCTGAAAGGAATCAAGGACTCTGATCCTGATCTTCTGCAGAACGTGGAAAGGAGAGACGACGAGGTAGACAGGTACCAGTGGTACATATTCCGGGAGATAAACAAAAACCCAAGAGAAAAAGGCAGCACATTTACACTGATCCTTTCCAGGATACTTGAAAGAGTTGCAGATCATGCAGTAAATATCTGCTCTATGGTAGTAGCCAACAAGGATGAAACAAACACATCCATGGGGATGATTGCTGAAAGTCTTTCAAGGGCAATAGAGACATTCAGGGATGCAATGACCGGTTTCTATCAGGACAAGTTCGAGAATCTCAACGAGATTATTGACAGAAAGCATAGTATTAGAACAGATAAAGAAAATTTCTCCAAGGCGATCAGGATAGGAAAATCATCACTGCTGCCAAGGATTTCAGAGGAGATTTCCAGAATAGGTTACTATGCAACTGACATTGCGGAGCTGGCCATGGATCGAATTATCTCTACAAGGGAAGCGATAGATATATAGATCAGACAGGTACAACCCTGGGGCTGTCCACTGTACCCTCAAGGTATCCCGCCGACACCACTGTATCATGGTTGAATATGCATATAGATCTGTTCCTAATTGCCCTCTTTATGAGCAGCTTCTTGAACTTCAATGTATCAAGCGGAAACTGATCTATGGCAGTTATGTGCGTCGGCTTTGCATGAACAGACGAGGGCATTATATCTCCGAAGTAGATCAGTTCTGCGGAACTCCCCTCTATTATCACAGCCTGGTGTCCCGAGGTGTGACCGCCGGTTCTGATCAGCCTGACAAAACCCAGTATTATGGAGCTCCCATCCACTGAAACGATGTTCCTTATCGATCTGTCTGGTCTTCTGTAGTTGTATCTGCTTAAATCATTCGGATGCTTCAGGTTTGCAAGCTCCTTTTTCTGGAAGACCAGCTTCGCTTCAGGAAATCTGGTGTTCCCGTAGAGAGAATTACCGCAATGATCAAAATGAAGGTGTGAATGAATGATGTGACCGATCTTTTCTGCCTTCACGATACCTTCCAGCTCATCAAAAAATCCTGCATTATGGTTGATTTCAAAAATAGAACTGAACTTCTCTTCGTATCCTGATCCCAGGCCGGAATCCACCAGTATGGATCTGTTTCCATTGTCAACAAGAAGCACGTTGGCCGCCATGGGGATCCTGTAGTTCATGTTGGGTTGCACAAATCTTGACCATATTGGCTTTGGAACGGTGCCGAAAGCCGCGCCAGGATCAAGGGAAAATTTTCCCTCTTCCAGAAGATATGCATGCATGTTCCCAAGATTTAGAGTAATCATTTCTTATCCCCTCGAGTATTTGATCTTCCAAGATTTACAAGAAGATCGACAATTCCAGTATCCTCAAGATTGCTTATGTCTCCAACCGGGTTGCCGAGAAATGCGTTGCGCACTATTCTTCTCATAATCTTTCCGTTCCTTGTCTTTGGTAATGAAGGAAGGCATATTACGTATTTCGGCGAGAACGACTTCCCGAGGTTTCCTTCCACCTCCCTCCTTATGGAACCGGTTGTTTCTATCGAATCATTACCGGTGTAGAATATTCCTATCGATTCTCCCTTTATTGGATCCGGTATGCCAACAACTGCAGATTCTACCACGCCCGGAACTGCGTTGACCATGTCCTCAACCTCACCAGGTCCAACTCTTTTGCCTGCAACCTTTATCACGTCATCAGATCTGCCGTAAAGGAAGAAGTAGCCATCATCATCCATTTCCGCCCAGTCACCCTGTGACCATGACCCGGGAAATCTCGACCAGTAGGTTTCCATATATTTGTCAGGCTGCTTCCATATACCCCTGGTCATGGATGGGCAAGCCTCCTTGGATACAAGATGTCCTATCTTATTGTATATCTCAGTGCCGTCCTCATCGAATACGGATACATTCATTCCAAGCCCCCTGTAGAGACATTTTGGTTTCAGTGGTATGGCGGGTGTTGATGCCAGGAAACAGCCGATTATGTCCGTTCCTCCAGAAATGTTCGCGATGGGTACTTTTCCTGAGCCGAGGGTTTCAAACAGGTACATCCAGCTGTCTGTATCCCATGGTTCGCCGGTTGACCCGAAAACTCTCACTCCTGATATATTCCTGCTGATACCCTTTGCCTTCATCATCCGCACAAAGGTCGGAGAAAGGCCCAAAAGCGTTACATGGTTGTGTTCAACAAGACTGAATATCCGGTCGCTGTCAGGATAATCAACCGCGCCATCATAAACAAGTATGGAACCGCCAAGAGCGTTTGCGCCGATGATGCTCCATGGGCCCATCATCCATCCAGGATCCGAGATCCAGAAGAGTGTATCATCCGGTTTCATATCCATGTAGAATTTCACTTCCTTCACAATGTTTACAAATGATCCTCCATGGACATGAACAGTCCCTTTTGGCTTTCCAGTCGTACCTGAGGTGTAAAGCATTATTGCAGGATCTTCCGAGTTCATTGGAACGCTCGAGATATAATCACTTTCACTGATAAGCCTGTAGAAGTCATATTCTCCATCTCCAGGATCTGTGAGTCCTACCACAATTTTCTTGATGCCAGGTATATCTTTTATAACGCTCATCTGGTTGATCCTCCTCCCCTTTCTCTCATAATCCTTGCATGTGATCACAGCAGTAATTCCCGCATCCTTCACCCTTGCCTCAACCGCTTCTGATCCATACCCTGAAAAAATAGGCACAGCGATCGCTCCTATCCGCATCACAGCGTACAGTGCTATAACACTCTCAAGTGACAGCGGAAGATAGATGCCGATCCTGTCACGTTTCCTTACACCCAGGTTGAGTAGTCCTGAACCTAGTTTTGCTGTCATCTCATCAAGATCGCTGAATGTTATTGAACCTCTTTCTCCAGATTCCCTTTCATATTTGCAGGCTGCTCGATCTTTATAAAGAGGGTCAAGAGCATACTTTTCGACTGTATTGTAAACTATGTTCAGCTTTCCATCTGTAAACCATTTGGCATTCTCCTTTCCTGATGAGAGATCCACAACCTTAGCATAGGATGAGAAGAATTTTATCTCACAGTTCTCAACGATGTGATTCCAGAAATCCTCCTGCTTGCTGTCAGCCCAGTCATACAACTCCCTTACTGTTCCAATCCCGATCTCTTCTGCGAATCTCATCAGGTTTGTCTCCCTAACCAGTTGATCTGATGGCGTGTATACAAAGTCCATTAAGCTCAATTCCATGCTGTGGATAAACTATTAACATACATATTTTTCTCAAATATCAATATGCTTGAACTCAATATCATTATATAGCAAATATAAAGTAACTGCGAAAGAACCATCGAATTAAAAGCGATTCGCGAAAGGGGTTCCAAAAAAAAATTTATATAGTAATAAAAAGTATAGTATCCAGATGACTATGAATTCGAAAAAGATAGTGACAGCGTTAGTCATCGCGGTCGCACTTGTGATGATTATGTCTTCACTGGCCGTATTTACGTACGGTGGGGGCGTAAGCAGCACTCCAAACCCAACATCAAGTTCAGCTACCGCGGGGACGAATTCTCTGGCAAATAGCGTGAAAGTTCAACAGGTTGCCGGTTTAGGTGCCGGATTAACATCGCTGACTGCATCGCAGAAGGCAGCAAAGATTATGTCTTCTTTGAAAAGCGCAGGGATTCCAACGAAGGATATTTATCTGCCTAACTTTGCTTCAGATTCACATCTGAGTAACGGGCTGGTAACACCAGGATACCTGACTTCTCCGGCTCCAATGGGAATAGGTAGCTATGGTGTCTATAACAACAGCACAGGCCATATGATTGCATACGGTTACAGCACGAACAGCGTTAAGGCAAGCGTTTCGCTGAACAGCCTAAGCATACTGAATGCGATGAATGACGGTCCCCACGAAGCTACATTCCAGCTCAATGCAATTCTGAACAATGTGTACATACAGGGCCAGCCCGGGTTCCAGTTCTGGAACCAGAACGTGGTATTCTACTCCCAGACAACACATTCACTTGAGTTTCTGGACAATGTGTGGAATTTCTCAAGTCCTGCAGTATCCCTACAGCCCGGTAGTATCCTGTCTGGCACAGGAACAGCGGTTCTCCCTGTTTACTATTACTCAGTAGGCCCGACAATACACGTCACTTTTCCATTCTCCTTCACGCTCTATCTCAATACAACAGTTGTGAATGGAAACGATGCAACATTCTTCAACTATTCAGTCCATACCGGTTCAAAAACAATGTCAGGATCATATGACGAGGTTATTTACAACTCTGTAGGCGGAATGCCACCAACGTTCAACGCACCTCCCGCTTCATACGTTGTGAACGGAAGCCAGGTTTCTGACACAGGGTTCATACCAATGGATGCTGAGATTATGGTCGGTGGCCCAGGCGGCGGATCAACAGCCAACATAATGAACATAAGCGGAAGCATGACCCTAAACTACATGAACGCGACAGGTGAATATGTCGCTCCTGCGTCTGCATACGATTTTGGATCTGAAACTGGTGAGACATCAACTGGAGTAGCGGTTTCCTCAACATCACCTGGAACAGCAAACCTGATCACTGGACCTTCAATACTGTATCAGCTGTGGAATAGCGTGAATGTGTCAAATCCATCCGATACAAAGAGTTTGTCAACAGTACACTATGCCGGATCCATAAATCCAAGCAACGCTTTCCTGTTCGTTGAAGACAATAATAACACATTCCAGAATTCTTCTGCAGTATGGGCGCCACTCAATGCCACAACCGGAGGGTTCAGTTTCACGCTCCAGAAGACAGGTAACGTCACTGGATCTTTCTCCGACAATCCATTCGGAGTTAGGGCAGCGTACGCACTGAGCGACTTTACACCAGCTTACAACATTTCACTGCCAACTACAGTAACTATGTCATACAGTTCTTCTGCCGGGATTTATACTCCATTATACGCCTTCACGGTTCCTCAGCTCAAGAATATATCAAAGACAGCAACTGGGGGAGTGAATGGGAAAGGAACATCAGTGAGTCCGTTTATCCTGGATTCTAATGGTGGTTTAATCGCACATCTCCTCCCAGAATTTGCTGAGGTGAACGACTATTCATTCCCGGTGTTTTCAGGAATTTATCTGTATCATGTCAACAATTATACGACAATAAGTCAAGCACCAATGTTTCAGGTACAGTATAAAGGATTTTACCTGCAAACAGTGATGTTCTTTGGTCTCCAGGCTACAAACTTCCTTGGATCTACAATTGAGAACTCAAGCAACATCACTGTAGAGAATTCAATATTTGGAGGCTGGCTTAACGGTCCGGACATTACCAGCACTTTTCCGACAGCGGCAAGCCTGATACTGTGGAATACAACAAATTCAGTCATAACAAATAACGGATTTGTCGGTCTGAATGTGTACTCTCTTTCTATCTACAATGGGCATATGACACCAATATTGACAAAACCAACATACTTTGGATCACCGTTTATTTCTGAACCAATTGGGAATATCACTATAGAAGGAAACACATTTACAACCGGTGGAGCGTACGGAGTGGGACTTGGTCTGTTTAGTTCTATTAATTTCGTTACTGGAAACATATTCACAGCTACTACTCCAGTAATAAGCCCACCCACGAGCATATACACAGGTGGACCTGTTGGAGGATATCTTGATCTTGGTTATATGAATGCATTCGACCAAGGAACTAATGGTACCGGTAACTACTGGTGGAACTTCAACGGACAGATTCCATACACGGACAACGGGCTGATTTATGGGCTGGATCTTAATAATCCTAGCGCTGCTGCTGGTGACTATTATCCATTAAATGCACCTGTTGCACCGGTATCTGGGTATTATCCAGTTACATTTACCGAGCATAATCTTCCATCGCACACTTACTGGGGTATAACTATTGATAACCTGGAAATGATGCCTGCAATGAATACAAACCAATCCACTATCACTATGTTCCTTCCCAACGGGACCTACCAGTATACTGCCAACGCATCCATGAATGATGGCTTTAATTTCATCCCCGTGACAAGCAACACCACAAACCCGTTGCTTAACAATGTGAGCTTTACAGTTCGTGGCAAACCTATCTCGGTGCCTGTAACATTTAACAAGGCTTACAACGTCTACATTAATGTTACCGGTCTTCCAGCGAACGTATTCTGGCAGGCTACAATCACTCCAATAGGCAAGAACGCGACCGCAAACGGAACATCGGAAACTGAGCTTGGTTTAACACAGACTAACTATGTAGAGGCAACTGGAAACATCGTGCCAACATCACCTGAAGCGAATGGAACATATTCCTATTCAGTGATGCTGATCGGCGGCAATTCCTCATATATTCTCTACAGTAATGTCAGTGCTCACGCGGACAATCTTACGGGCATGATCACGGTGAATGGTTCGACAGTCAACATCAACATACACTTCCACATGACTATGAACATTTTCAGCTTCATGCAGACTACTCTGCCTGAAGGCACCCCATGGTCAGTAACTCTTTCACAAACGAATTCTACAGGTGCAGTTGTATTCACATCGACTGTTACATCAACAGGCATGTATGCAAACCTTACTGCGCCCAATGGAACATACAACTATTCAGTATCAGTTGGATCTCAATACAGGGAATACTCCTACCAGATTGGGCAGAGCAATGTTTCAGCAACTAGCTTGACTACTGTCACAAAAACAGTATCATTTGTACCAGTCTATGGTATAGACTTTTACGACAGCCAGTCTCTGATGCCAGGACAGGTATGGTCTGTTACAATTGGGTCAATGACAGTATCATCTAACTTCACTGATGCATACTTTGCACTGCCAGAAAACTCGACTGCTTACAGCTATACTATAACTGCGCCGTCTGGCTATCATGTTAATGACAGCCTTGCATCAGGAAGCGTGAACCTTGCATCAGGCAGCAAGACAGTAATGTTCATGTTTGTGTCAAACCCAGTGTACAAAGTGACATTCACTGAGAGTGGCCTTGCATCAGGCACTGCATGGAGCGTCACGCTGAACGGACAGACAGTCTATTCGACGACGGATACCATTGTTTTCCTTGAGATGAACGGTACTTACACATACTCTGTCAACAATGTGACATCCTACAGCGCTCCATCATCTGCAACCGGCAGTGTTACAGTTAATGGTGCAGCCCAGTCGGTTAGTACTACCTACAGTACAACTGTATCAACACCCCTCAACCCATACCTCATAATTGCAATCATTGCAATTGTGCTGATAGTCATCATCGGTGTTGCATACCTGTACATAGGAAGGCCAAGGAAACCCAAGCAGTAATCCAAAATTTTTAAATTTTTTAAAATTTTATACCCTTTTTTAATACTTTTTCTTAACGATTAAATCTTCTCATAGTAAGTGATATAATCGATCTACGGTTAGGTGTAGCATTGAACGGGGCAATTTATGAAAGAGAACTTGCGCAAATTCTCTCTGGAGATTCTAGGAAGGTTCTCAATATTTTTAGGCGAAGAGGAATAGGTTCAGCCACAGCCCAGAGATTCTGCGAAAAGCCATTTTTTGTTACAAGGTCTGCCGGTTCACAGGGTGCTGATATAATAGCAGTGAGAGACGACATATCGCTTATAATAGAGGTAAAATCTTCTGGAAGGAATTCCATAGTCTTTTCGGAGTCATCAGGAAAGAGACAGGAGCAGGCCAAAAGGCTAAACGAAATATGTGAAAGATCCGGACTATTCCTCATATATGCCTACAGGCTCAAGGGTGCCAAAGGTGACCCGTGGAGGCTGTTCTGCATGAAATCTGATCCTAAGGGAAGAATGCGATTTATCTACAACCTTTTCCCTAAGGTTTCAGAATCCAGGAACGGCAATTTCAACCTGAAATGGGAAGAGGGTTTTCAACTTACAGATTTTCTTGAATATGCTGCAACTACAAAATAAAAAGTTTATGTTGAATATAATGAGATTAGAGGGATTGTTTGATCCCTCTTGAAAGAGCCTCTATACCCATGTCTACCTGATCCTGTGTTATGATCAGCGGAGGTATCAGCCTCAGTGCGCTCAGTCCAGTCGCCAGCGTGAGGAGCCCATTCTGGAAAGACTTGAATTCGACGGTGTCTCTCAGTTTAGTATCAGGTTCCCTTGTCTTCTGGTTCTTTACAAAGTCTACAGCAAGCATCAGTCCCATTCCCCTCACATCGCCTATCTGCGGGAATTTATCCTTGAGTTCCACAAGTCTCTTCTTCATGTATTCTCCCATCTTTGCAGAGTTTTCAACGGCCTTCTCCCTCTTCATTACCTCGATAGTGGCAATTGAAGCTACAGATGCCAGCACGTTTCCGCCAAAAGTGTTTGAATGCAGTCCGGCCTCTGGGAAATCCAGGCTTGCCTTAACTACAGTGGCGCCCATTGGTATGCCGGAGGCGATCGATTTCGCAAGTGATATAATGTCCGGTTCAACACCGAAGTGCTCTGATGCGAAGAACTTTCCAGTTCTTCCGAATCCCGTCTGCACCTCATCCATTATGTACAGAATATTGTTTTCTTCTGCCATTTTCTTAAGTTTTGAATGGAAGTTCATGGGCGGAACTATGTATCCCCCCTCTCCCTGTATAGGTTCCACCATGAAGGCTGCCACGTTCTCTGGAGGAGTGAAGGTCCTGAAGACGTATTTTTCTATGAAGTCCAGCACCCTGTTAACCAGTTCATCAGGCTCTTCATAGCCATCTATCCCAAATGGGTTTCTATAAGGATTCGGGTATGGAACATGCTCAACTCCAGGCATCGACGGGAAGTACCCCTTGTGGTGTATAGCCCTTGAGGCTGTGAATGAGAGGGATCCCTGGGATCTTCCATGGAATCCGCCTATGAATGCAACGAATTGCTGTTTTCCGGTACCGGTCTTTGCAAGCTTTATTGCTGCCTCATTGCTTTCTGTACCGCTGTTGGTGAAGAATACCTTTTTCTCGAATTTCCCAGGGGTTACCTCACAGAGAAGTTTTGCCGCGTCAACTTGCGCCTTGTAGTAATAATCAGTACCTGCGAAGTGCCAGAGTTTATGCAGCTGTTCCTCAACGGCCGCTGTAATGTCAGGGTGAACATGCCCCATATTTGTCACGCTGATTCCGGATGCGAAGTCAAGGTATGTGTTCCCATCAACATCCTCCACAAAGACTCCTTTTGCCCTCTCTGCCACGATTGGAAGTGACTTTGTGCTTGTGACAAGATACTTTCCGTCAAGTTCTACAATCTTCTTTGCCTTTGGGCCCGGCGGAAGAACTTTTATGTCTATCTTGGTCTTTATTTCCTTTAGACTTTCCTCATGTTCGCTGATCATTTATAATCGCCACTTAGTTTATTTTTGACATAGATATATATTTAGTTGAATATTTTCGGACGTAAAGTGCGAATTTCGAACTATGGATAGAATTTTATCCAATACTGAAATTAAGAGGTATTGGACAAAGCAGAAATCAGGGACTGGATTGGATATTACAAGGACGAAATAACAGACAGAGAATTTTATCTTAAACTGGCTGAACGCACAGAAGATGCTGATTTCAAGGCCAGTCTAATAAGGTTGTCTGATGTAGAAAGCAGCCATGCTGATTTCTGGAAAGAAAACCTTGAAAAGAACAGTGTGAAAGCATCGAAAATAAGGCCAAAGAGAATCAAGATAAAGCTTCTCCTGCTCCTCAGATATATTATCGGGGAATTTCTGACTGTAAGGCTCCTTGAACACGGTGAGATAGAAACCTGCGAGAAATATTCTGGATACATTCAGAGAAGGGGTACAAATGATCAGTTTGCTGTAACACTGACAAATATTCTGAATGATGAAATACAGCATGAGGAAATCTTTGAAAACAGGATAGCCAAGGCAGAGAAACAGCTTGACAGGAACAGAGACATCATCCTGGGTGTAAGTGACGGGCTTGTAGAGGTTCTGGCAGCCATAGCCGGACTTGCAGCCTTCATCTATGATCCTTACCTCATAGCACTTGGTGGAACTGTTGTTGCAATTGGCGGCACAATAAGCATGTCTGTCGGCGCGTACCTGTCAAGGGTTTCGGAGACAGAGTACCGTATCACGGAGGTACGTAAGAGATCGCTTTACAACATTGGCCACAATGAAATGAAGACAATTAAGGACTTTAAGAGCATGGGCAGGGAATCAGCCTCAAACGTGGGATTATTTTACATACTGGGTGCACTCATACCGATTCTCCCATTTGTTTTTCTGCCAAGGGTGTTAGCGCTGATAACTGCCATAGTTCTGGTGGGGATAAGCGAAGCCATAGCGAACGCGATTGTTGCCTTATCCCTTAGCACAAAGATGCTTGGAATAGCACTGCGATCCATGATCCTTGCTCTTTTAGCCGCTGGAATAACATTCGCGGTTGGAGAAGTGTTTCACATAATTTTCCATATAAGTGTACTGTAAGGCTACAATACACCTCACACCATGCAGATCTCAATCCAGTCCAGAAAATTATGAGTATTTTCTGCACTTGTAGGCACACTTGAACATTTAAGGAGAAATGTCAGTTCCACATCTTAAATTCAATGTACGGTGAAAAACTTTTAGTCTTTCACCAATAACGTATGGAAGATGTCAGCGAAAAACCCAGAGTCAGTTTTTCTGGAATACAAGAAGGAGGTTGAATCAGAACTTGAAGCATACTTCAGGTGGAAACTGTCAACCAACAGCGACGATCTGTATGTTAAGATAGTGGATATGATCAGGGATTATACAATGCGGGGTGGCAAGAGGATAAGGCCCATACTCATCAACCTCGGCCATGATCTTATATCCGATCATAATAAGGAGGTTGTCAAGGCATCCATCTCCATAGAACTCTCTCAGTCATATTTTCTGATTCAGGATGACATAATGGACCAGAGTGACGTGAGAAGGGGAAAGCCAAGTTTTCACATTGAAGTGCTTGACAAGATTTTTCATGGCAACAGCGATATGAGAAGACTGGCGGAAAACATAGGCATAGTTGCATCCGACATTGCAGAAAGTTTCTCCCATGAAGCCATTTTTCTTAGCGGACTTTCAAGTGATCTTAAGGTTATTGCAGATAGAGAACTCACATCCATATTCGAGTCCACAGGTTATGGGCAAATAGTTGACATTTTCTCATCGTTCTCAGAGAATTTTGGAGCCAGCGATCTGATAAAACTTCACCTTCTCAAAACCGCCAGGTACACAATAGAAGGCCCTCTCTGCATGGGCGCGATGCTTGCAGATCCACAATGCAACCTTTCCAACCTGCGCAATTACGGAAACCTCCTTGGTGTGGCATTCCAGATCTATGACGACATCCTTGGCATGTTCGGCGACGAGAAAACACTTGGGAAATCGGTTAAAAGCGACGTCAACGAGGGAAAGAAGACGCTGCTTATCTTAAAGGCCATTGAAAATTCAGGAGAAGCGGATCGATCATTCATAAAATCGTGCATCAAATCCGGTAATGTATCGGACAGTGACTTTAGCAGGCTTCAGGACATTGTTAGGGACTCGGGTTCCCTGAAGTATTCAAAGGATCTTGTAAGCAAGTTCAATGACAGGGCAAAACGTTACCTGAAAGATGTCAATGGCAGGGAAGAGATAAAGAACGTCCTTGCATGGATGGCAGACTATATAATTTCGAGAACCTACTGATCTGCGGATCTGTACCTGGGGATATGTTTGTTGTACATCTCGCGAAGAGCATCCTCATCAATATGGGTGTATATCTCGGTAGTCGCTATGCTTGAATGACCAAGAAGCTGCTGTATAAATCTTATGTCGCCGCCATTCCGGAGCACGGACGTCGCAAATGTATGGCGCAGTACATGTGGTGTCACCTTCTTGCTGATTCCGGCCAGCTTTGCCTGGTTCTTTATTATTCTCTCAATACTCACCGGGCTGAACCTGCCCTTCTTATGGCTGATGAAGAGAGCCCTGCTTGCAGATTCTTCCCTGTTCCTGATGGAAAGGTAAGCCCTGAGAGAAGCAATACATGGTTCTGAGATCAGAACTATACGATCCTTGTCGCCCTTTCCACCGCGAACATGCAGAACACCCTCTTCCAGATCGATGTCATCAAGATCAAGGGAGCAAAGTTCACTCACTCTTATACCGCTGTAGACCAGGACATTGATCATCGCACTTTTCAGCGGATCAGTCTTGAAGTTCAGCAGAGTTTCAGTCTCTCTCTCGTTTAGATATATGGGAAGTTTCTTGGATCTCTTCGGAGAGGTGAGGTTGTTCGGGGCTTTGAGCTTTTTGTATCTGAAAAAAAGCCTGATCGCTTCCATTACCAGATACTGAGAACTCTTTGAATAACCCCTTCTGGAAATAAGGTATATCTTGAATTTTTCGATATCATCCTCCATGATCTCTTCCGGTTTCTTTGTAATGAAATCGAAAAACAACGAGAGAAGGAATGAATACTGCTTGACGGTAAGGGGGCTTTTCCTCTCACTCCGCATCCAAGATCGAAATCTATCCAGTTCTTCCTTAAGATATTGATTCAATGGCAAAACATGCCACAGTCCATATTTACGTTTGCGCATTTTATTCGTATTTATATTATGGTAATTCAGATCAGAAGCGATGAAGTGCATCCTGATTAAGAGAAAATTTTCTATTGAGGCTACAGCATATCCTGTCATGGTTTATGAAAACATAAAAGTCAGTGAGAGGGATGGAATTTCTACAATATACCTGAACAGGCCGGAAAAGATGAATGCCCTCACTCTGGAAATGGTGGAAGAATTAATCGAGTACCTGGATTCTAAGAAAAACAGCGACACTAAAGTGATCATCATAAGGGGAGAGGGGAAGCACTACTGTTCGGGAGCAGATATATCTGCATTTACAAAAATGAGTCCGCAGGAGGGACATGAATTTCACCTCAGGCTAAATGATCTCGCGATTAAAATACGGAACTTTTCAAGGCCTGTGATAGCTATGCTGCATGGCTATTCAATGGGGGGAGGCCTGGAAATAGCGGAATCAGCGGATATCAGGATTGCCGCTGAATCTGCTGTCATAGCGCAGCCGGAAATAAACATAGGAATAAATGCAGGTGCAGGAGGCAACGTGATACTTCCAAGACTGGTTGGAAGGGGGATGGCAATGTACCTTATCCTCACCGGTGAAAGGATCAGCGCAAGGAAAGCCATGGAAATTGGTCTTGTGGATCTTGTATTCCCGGATCAGGTTGTGGAAGAGGAGATCATGAAACTGGCCTCAAAGATAAGAGACATGCCGTCGCAGACTGTTATTTACGCAAAAATGGCAGTAACCCGGGGATCAGAGATACCCGTGGAATCGGCGCTTGGTTATGAAGCAGCGCTTTTCGGCCTTCTGTTTTCAGACAAAGAAACAAAATCAAGGTTGGACAAATTCATGGGTCGTGGGAAGTAAATTTTTTTATTAAGGTGCTCATAATCACCGAGTATCATGTTTCTGGTCTCTACAAGTTCATGCAGTGACTTATGCGATAGACTTGCCAAAACCATGGATTACCGTAAGGCAGAGATGGAAAGGAAGAGATTTCCTGACGGGGAGCTGTATCTGCGAATAAAGGATCACATAAAGGGGGAAAAAGTCATAGTGGTGGCGAATACCAGAAGAGACGAAGATCTGGTGGAAACCATACTGACGAGCGAAGCTGCAAGGGGAAGCGATCCTTCAATACTTATCACGCTTATACCGTATTTTGGTTATGCAAGACAGCACCAAAGGTATCTTGATGGCGAGCCCATTTCATCGAAGGCAGTAGGGATGTCATTCATACCGTACTTCGACATGGCTGCTGTGGTTGACATTCATGATGAAAGCGTAATGGAACCTTTCCACGGGAAACTTGTGAACATACACATTACAGACTCCATTGCTGACTACTTTTCAGGGAAAGCTATAGACTTTGTAATATCGCCAGACGACGGCGGAATGGAGAGGGCATCAATCATTGCAAAGAAACTGCGCGCAAAAACATTCTTCTTCGAAAAGAAGAGAATTGATCCAAGAACTGTAGAGATGGAAGCTCCGAACATAGACATCAGGGGAAAAAACATCCTTATTGTGGACGACATAATTTCTACCGGAGGAACAATGATCAAAGCCGTTCAGAAACTAAGAGAAATGAGTGCAAACAGGATATATGCAACAGCTGTCCATGGCCTATTCGTAAATGGCTCCGGTGAAAAAATAAAGGGAATGGTGGAGGAGCTTGCAGTTACAAACACAGTCCATTCTGATTACAGCAGGATAGACATATCGGTGGAGGTGTCTAAACACCTTCGGGAGATGATAAAATGAGTGAAAACCTTAAAGAATGCTACAAAGACGGCCCGTTCAGGGGAGATAAGTGCCCGGTATGCGGACTCCCGTCAAAACTCCTTATGAACGGCAAGGAAGTTGATGCACTCAGCAGGATTCTTGCAGGAATGCTGAGGCATTTCCCGGAAAGATATGGCATAAGACTCAATGACCATGGCTGGGTAAGGATAGGCATAATAATCCCAGTGATCAAGGTTCAGGGCAGGTATTTCAACTGGCTCACGCAGAAACACATTGAAGCACTGGTTAAAACCGATCCGAAGGAAAGGTACGAAATAAACGAAAACGGCGAGATAAGGGCGAGATACGGCCATACTATCCCGGTCAATCTCGACGATATGCCAACCGACGGAATACCGGAAAAACTGTATTATCAGACCACTCTGGAGGAATTTGAGTTCATAAAGGAAACAGGAATCAGCCCATCGGATAAAACCTGGATCCACCTGTCTAAGACCTACAGACAGGCATACATATCCGGTCTCTTTCACGTGGACGATCCGCTTGTTGTTGAGATCAATACTTCAGACGTGATTGATTCGGGAATGCCAATATACAGGGCAACGGACGACATTTTTGTTGTCGCCAGGATACCGCCGGAATTTGTTAAGGAATCCCCCAAAGAAGAAGTATCTCCAAACGAAGAAGAAAGAACCGAAATCGAGAGAGTGAGGCAGAAGAGGGAACAAAAGAAGGACGAAGAGAACGAAGGGGAAAGAGAGGAATCAGGTTATTAACAATAGGATCTCTGAAAACCCCCTAAAACATTATTTTTTATCCTGGATCTACCTGCACAAATAATAGATCTGATTCGGTTAAGGGGATTTTCTACAGTAAATTATCCTCGATAATTATTCAGGTTATAATTTCCGTTAACGGAAATCTTAGCCTGATTAAGCAAGAGAATTGTAGCCTGGATCACCTGTATTCATACCACATTAGCGTCCTGAAATCCGAAATAAAGATAAGGTGCGGTAAAATAACAATCGATAACATATGGCTGAACTGAAGGTATGGCTCGATGGCAGGATAGTTGATGACAAGGACGCGAAAGTCTCAATAATGGTTCATTCCCTCCAGTACGGAAGCGGGATATTTGAGGGAATACGAGCATATGATGCCGGGGGGGTTCCGGCTGTTTTCAGGCTGGAAGAACATGTGAAGCGCTTCATGAACACAGCAAGGATCTATCACATGGATCTGGGATTCTCTCCGGATGTCATAGCCGAAGCCATAAAAGACGTGATAACTGCAAACTCACTCAAATCATGTTACATCCGCCCATTTGCATTTTACAATGACAGCAACATTGGCGTTTCTCCGTTTGGGAAGAAGGTGAGTGTGTTCATTGCTGCCAGACCATTTGGACTTTACTTCTCAAATGCAGATAAGGGACTGAAATGCAAGGTTTCATCATGGCACAGGATAGATTCATCAGTGCTTCCTGTTCAGGCAAAAGCCAGTGGAAACTACCTGAACTCTGTGATTGCGATGTGGGATGCACACGAATCCGGGTTTGACGAGGCAATTCTGACTACCAGAGATGGCTACCTTACTGAAGGCCCTGGTGAAAATCTGTTTTTGGTGAAGGACGGGGAACTCCTGACCCCAGGCAGGGAATCACAGATACTGATGGGGATTACTCGTGATTCTATACTTCAGTTCGCAGGATCAATAGGCATCAGGGCATCAGAGAGGCTGATAAGGCGTGAGGAACTTTATACCGCAGATGAACTGTTCTTTGCGGGAACCGCGGCTGAGATAACGCCCATTGTGAACGTGGACGGAATTGAGGTAAGCGGCGGTACTATAGGCCCTGTTACCAGAAAGATCAGAGAAAAATTCAGGGCGATTGTGGAAGGCAGAGATGCATCATATTCCAAATGGCTCACCAGAGTTAAGGCATGATGCGTGCATGGAAATGAGGTTACTTCATTCCCAGCTATAATAGGTTGCTGGCGGAATCTGCATGGACTTGAATTTCCCTCAGTCCGAAGGTACTCAGTACTTCATGCTCAGCCATCTGGATTTACAGATGCAGGCATGCATAGGTCAATATGCAATCCGACCACGTTCATTTCTGTTGTTTCAGAAAAGAGGCATACGTACCTTTTTACTGGGTTTAGGAAGAAGCATAAGAAGTCCTGCTGATACAACCACCAGGATCGCCATTATGTAGAACATGAAAGCAAGGTGGGAATAACTGTTGAATATTAGCATCCCAACAAAGAACGGGCCGAGAGCCATTCCAGCCTGGTTTCCAAATCCCCACACGAAGGCATTTGCCATAGATGAACCTCCCTTCGAGACATACTCGGAGATGAGTGCAAAGAGCAGTGGAAATGCGCTGAAGGTGAAAAATCCGAATATTATCAGGAAGACTATCCCCAGCATACCGCTTGTGATCAGGTATAATGAGATGCTTACTGCGGTTCCAATGGAGCTTATAGCCATGACGTATCTCTTGTCGTAGCGATCAGCCAGTATACCAAATATAGGCTGACCAATAATAGCGGCAATGAACATGGAAGTCAGTACATATCCAAGAGAAACAGAGAGCCCGAGGCCCTTTATGTTAGAAACATAAACAGGAATCCATGAAACTATGCCGTAGGATGCGAATGTCTTGACAAAGGTTATAATGCCGAGGAGGACCACAGACGCAGTCAGGGCTTCCCTTGCAGAAACCCTCTTTTCTCCAGTCTCTGTTCTAGAAGAGTTGATTATTGAATCACGCAGCCCAATTCCTATGATAATGGCAGCGATAGATGCGAAAATAGCGAACACTATGAGAGAGTAGCTGATGGAAAGCACAGCTGCCAGTACGAACAAAAGACTCGGGTAAAGGGCTCTTCCCACACTTCCGGCAGAACCATTCATTCCAAGGACTTTTCCGACCTCGTTTTTCCCGAACCTGTTCTGTATTATCGCTGCACCCATCGGATGGTAGAATGCTGATCCTGCTCCGTATGAAACTGATGCAAATGCTGCGATCGCAAGTCCACCTATCCCGCCGGTTCCAGTGACCACTGGAAAAAATCCGACAAATCCAGCGGCCATAAGAAAGAGACCTGCTGAGATAAGTATTCCCTGGTGGCCAAACCTGTTTGCTATACCTCCGACTATGAAGGAGAAAAGGGTGGCAGTGAGGTAGAAGAGAAGGTAAAGAAGGGAAATGTAGAACGCTGAAAAAGTTCTGTCCTCCACAAGTATGTCTGCAATAACTGGAAAGAAGAACACGGATCCATCATTTATGAAATGACCAAGCGATGTGAGAGAAAGCGCAGTTATATTATGATTTGATTTGTCAATAGATAAGTAACTCATCGATAAGTAAATTATATAAGGTATTTAATCATTGTGTCAATAATGAAGATCGAGAATGAGAAAATACTGAGGGGAATAATGACCATACTTATTCTCGACAAGATCTCCACTCTCCCGTCCCATGGATATTCCCTTCAGGTCTACATTTCGGAAAAACTCATGAGAAAAGTTCCACCCGGTACAGTCTATGTTCTTCTCTCGTCAATGGTGAAAAGGGGATTCATAATGGTATCAGAACAGAAGTGCGTCAACGGCAGACCTGTGAAGATATATTCCATAACAGACAGTGGAATTGAGTTCCTCAGGGATCATATCGACCCACTGATCATCATACAGAAGATTGTAGGAGATCTGATATCATCAATCTCTTCGCTTCCTCCGGCTGCTGTTAAACCGCATCATTCTCAGGCAAAGATTTCCAGATCAAAATGAGGCGAAGAAGATCATTCCCTCATGGATAGGCTTGCGGCTACAATTATTGGATCCCAGACCGGGCCGAAAGGAGGTGTATACCCCAAATCAGTATAGAACAGGTCCTCAACATGCATCCCACCCTGGATAGCAGCTGCAATGGTGTTGAGACGCCAGGCACCCCCATCCTTTGATATGATCTGTGAACCGAGTATCCTTCCACTTGCTGTATCATACGTTAGGGTCATGCTGACCGGCGACTTTCCAGGATAATACGCAGCTCTGCTCATTGCTTTCACAAAGGTTGTAGAAGGAGAGAATCCGTTTTCCCTGGCATCTTTTTCTCCTATTCCTGTGAATCCTATCTCATAATCAAACAATTTTACGAGTGTCGTGCCAAGGGAACCTGGGAACTCCATAACAGCTCCTGCGACGTTCGATCCTGCCACCCTTCCCATCTTGTTGGAGACCTGGGCAAGTGGATGCCAGTCTTTTCTACCCGTTATAATATTGGTTGTCTGGGCACAGTCTCCTGATGCCAGAATGTCAGGGTCACTGGTATACATCCGTTTGTCCACTTTTATCAGACCCCTCTGATCTGCAGCAATTCCCGTATCCCTTGCCAGGCTGCTGTTGGGGGTTATTCCGGTGGCAGAGATGACCATATCAGAATTGACAGTGCCATTCTCCGTAACAATCTGATATGTACCGTTGCTTCTTGTGATTTCGAGTATACTGGCATTAAGGAGAACATGAACCCTTGATGAAAAGTCTTTCCTGAATTCAGCACCGACCCTTTCATCTATGTTCTTCAGTATCTGGCTGTGTCTGGAGATAAGAGTGACATCTTTGCCTCTTGAAACAAGAGCTGCTGCAAGTTCCAGTCCAAGAACACCATCGCCAATAACAGCAATTCTGCCTGATGCAGAAACCCTGTCATTCATCAGTTTTGCATCCTCCAGTGATCTGATTCCGCTTATACCTATCTTAGCGTATTCCGCAGGAATCTTTGGAGAAGCGCCGGTCGCTATAAGAAGCCGATCATAGTGAATCTTACCGTTTCTGCTGGTGCTTATCTTCATCGCAGATCTGTCTATCGAATTAACAGTATCATTGAGTATTATCTTTATGCCGCGTTTTTCCGTGAATTCCTCTATCGGATAGTGAAGGAGATTTTCTGGACCCTTTACAATGCCTTCAAGATAATATGGTATTCCGCATTCTGCATAAGAGACATAATTTCCTGATTCTACCACTGTAACATTTATGGAAGGATCGATCCTTTTTGCCTTGGAGGCAGCAGCCATTCCTGAGGCCCCACCGCCTATAACTACGAAATCCATTGAAACCATAATGATATTGTAATAAAATACTTAAATGGAGAAGTATGTGGCTACTGCGCCACGACTTCAGCGTGTATGGTTATGTTCACCTTATCTCCAACCATAACTCCACCGCCCTCAAGGACAAAATTCCACTGAAGACCAAAGTCCTTCCTGTTGATGGTTCCGGTTACAGTGAATCCCATCCTCTCCTTTCCATACGGGTCCTTTATTGTGCCCTCGAATTCTCCTTCAAGCTCGACTCTTTTCGTAACGTCCCTGATGGTCAGGTCCCCCTCTATCTTGTACCTGTCCTCTCCCTTCCTAGAGACCTTCGTTGATCTGAAAGTCATGTTTGGGTATTTTTCAGAGTTGAAGAAGTCAGGTGACCTAAGGTGATTGTTACGCTGTTCTTCCCTTGTATCAACACTGGAAGTCTTTATCTCAACGTATCCCGACATTCTCTCAGGGTCCTCAGGTGATCCTGTGACCGTGATCTGGAAATCGTTGAAACCGCCCCTGACTGTTGATATCATCATGTGCCTGACACTGAAACCTATCTCAGAGTGCGCCTTGTCGCTAATCCAATTCTTCATCGTTTGCATTCTTTTCACCTCTTGTTGAAACAGTATTTCAAATTGTTTTGTAATACTAGTTTCATTTTGCAACCTGCTATAATAAATATATTAATATACATTCCCTGACATGAGGGCAATCAGATGTCACGCAAGCCACTTGCTCAGATAGAAGAAAAACAGGTAGACAGGAAAGAACTCTGTCCCATAGTTGAGGCGATCAAGGAGGTCGGAGGAGAGTGGAAACTCATCATTATTAGATACCTTGCAGAGTCATCCTCAGGCTTCAATGATCTGGTAAAAAGAATTGACGGCCTCAATCCCAAGACTCTTTCCAGAACCCTGAAAACGCTACAGGAGAGAGGCATAATCAGCCGTAATGTCGTAAGCACGCAGCCATTCAAGGTTATATATGCTTTGACGCCCAAGGGCGAAGCCCTGAACAATGTACTCAAGAACTTCAGGGAGTGGGGAGAGGAATGGATAATCAACAAACCTTCATGATCCTCATACCAAGGATTATTCAGAACGTTTTTCTTCATCAAATTTAGTGTTAAAAACTATTTACCCTTCTGATATCCTAATAAGATTATAATGAACATACAACCTATTTCCGAAATAGCTTCAAAGCTTGGTTTTGACTACGGTTCAATAGAACCATATGGAAAATACATTGCGAAGATACCACTC
Source organism: Thermoplasmataceae archaeon (assembly GCA_043196285.1). Taxonomy (GTDB): domain Archaea; phylum Thermoplasmatota; class Thermoplasmata; order Thermoplasmatales; family Thermoplasmataceae; genus JAKAFX01. The sequence continues at coordinate 55,139 of JBBYJL010000002.1, forward strand.
TCCTCTCCCAACTTTCATAACAAGAGAAGAGGTAGGCTTATCCTCGTTACCGCCATGACTCCGACATCCGCAGGAGAAGGAAAGACAACCACAGTCATCGGCCTGGCTCAGGGACTGAGCAAGCTTGGAAAGAACGTAAGCATTGCAATAAGGGAACCTTCACTGGGGCCGTGCTTCGGGGTTAAGGGAGGGGCAACTGGTGGCGGCAAATCAACCGTTGAGCCAAGTGACAGGATCAACCTGATCTTTACAGGTGATTTCCCTTCTGTATCTGCTGCACATAACCTCCTGTCCGCAGTGATCAACAACCACATGCATTTCGGGAACAAGCTGTCAATCGATCCAAAAAACATACTCTTCCCGAGGACAATAGACATGAACGACAGATCACTCAGATCAATCACGGTAGGCGTTGGAGACAGGGAAAACGGTGCACTGACAATGGACCGGTTTGTGATAACCCCCGCATCAGAAATAATGGCAATTCTGGGACTAAGCAAATCATATGCAGAGTTGAAAGAAAGGCTTTCAAAGATAATCGTGGCACTGAATACCGATGGAAAGCCGGTCTATTCCGGCGATCTGAACGTCAGTGGTGCTCTTGCGGCCCTTCTGGTGGATGCAATAAAGCCCAATCTTGTGCAGACAGCCGAGGGCGTGCCCGCATTCATTCACACCGGACCATTTGGTAATATTGCACATGGGACATCCAGCATTATTGCAGATGAACTTGCCCTGCGCAATAGCGATTACCTGGTCACGGAGGCTGGCTTCGGTTCTGATCTCGGAGCGGAAAAATTCCTTGACATGGTTTCACGGCTTGGGTCTCTTCCAGTGAATGCTGTAGTCATAGTAGGAACATTGCGTGCCATGAAGCATCACGCAGGTTCAAAGGACACCTCTGCAGAAGATGTGAAGGCGGTGGAAACCGGATCACAGAACCTGCTCAGGCATATTGAATTCATCAGGTCTTTTGGAATTGAGCCAGTGGTCGCAATCAACAGGTTCCCCACAGACACTTCAAAAGAGATAGAAGCCCTCGAGAAAATACTCGCTTCGGTGAATGTCACAATGGCAGTATCTGACGTGTTTGGCAGGGGAGGAGAAGGAGGCATTGATCTTGCAAAAGCAGTACTCAGCAGAATAAGTGAAACTCCAATCAAACTGAAATATACATATGAGTTCACCGATCCCATAAAGGAAAAGATCATAAAGATCGCAAAGAGGGCATATGGAGCTGATGACGTGATATTCGAGAAACAGGCACTGAAGGACATAAAGCTTGCAGAAAAGGCAGGCTTCTCCAACGTTCCAATATGCATGGCGAAGACGCAATCCTCCTTGAGCGACAACCCTCTACTCCTGAATGCTCCTACCGGATTCAAGGTCCGGGTAACATCTGTAGGGATATCATCCGGCGCCGGATTCCTGGTACCGTTCATGGGTGACATCATGACCATGCCTGGTCTTCCAAAGGTGCCGGCAGCCGAGAATGTTGACATCACAGAGAATGGCGAAATTACGGGCCTCTTCTGAGCCCGCAGTTTCATTATGTCACTTTTAAAACCCATGATTCTGAACGTAGTGGTAAGAAAAGGTTCAGGGAAGCCTGAAATGATAGATGGAAACCTGATAGTGCATACCACCGAGGAAAGGAGGAACAATGCGGCAAATCGTGATGTGATCAGGCAGGTTTCACAATTTTTTTCCGTTGGTACTGATCAAATCAGGATTGTAAGAGGACATACCAGATCGAGGAAGATATTGGAGATTTACAGGAAAGAGGATAAACAGTGAAAGCTATTTTTATCCTAAAGACTGTGCATGTTACTTTAAGACTTATTGTCTAATACAGATCGGTGCCATTATTACTGATACTGATACTAGTTGGGCTTGCTGTTGGTGCGCTGACTGGAACAACCGGCAGCAGTGGGGTCCTTATCGTCGTACCGGTGCTTGGATTCATGGGACTTACTTTTCAGGAATCTGTTGGTTCAAGTCTTCTAGTGGATGTTATAACCACTTCAACAGTTATATTCGTATATCTGAGAAAGAAGACAGTGGTTGTCAGGAGCGCATTATCAATGGGCATGGGTGCGCTTATTGGAGCTCAGATTGGCACAAGGATTGCGGTCTCTGTTCCTGAAGAACCACTTGAGATCGGTTTCGTCATACTGACTGGAATGCTGGCATTCCAGATGTTCAGGAGATCTGTGCGGAAGAATGGTTTCGAGTACATGTCAGGACGATTCAAGAGCATCAAACCGAGGCAGTCCCTTGCCATGGCCCTGCTTCTTAGCATTCCTGTAGGAATCCTGACAGGCACTATTGGCACAAGCGGAGGCATCATGTTCATTGGCATAGCAATGATCCTCTTTTCAATCAGTGCACAGGAAATGGTTGGCACTGCCACCATGGCCATGATGTTTTCAGCTTTAAGTGGAGCTGCAGGATATGCCTATTTTGGGAGGATAGATTATTTTGCCTCCGTGGTTATAGGGATCACCTCACTTGCTTCAGGATATGGATTTTCTGTTCTTGCGCATAGGGTAAGTGAAAAAACAATCTATGCTGCAATCGGCATAGTCTTTGTTATTGTGGTCATCCTTGAATCAATCAAAATAATCATATGATCAGAAAGTGATGGCAGGGAACCTTCAGAGGTCCCTGAACATCTCAATATAGTGGTAAGGTTCCGTCTTCCCAAAGGCATAATGTACCTCGTTGAACTGCTTCTTGAAATCAGCGATCTCTGGCCTGAGCCTGTCTGGATCCTCTTTCTTGACGCAGCCTCTGAAGATGAAGTCTGCTATCTGCTTCATCTCACTCTTTCCCATGCCTATACGAGTGACCTCCTGAGTACCTATCCTTATCCCGCTTGGATTTTGAGACTTCTTGCTGTCATCATATGGAAGCATGTTTTTGTTGAGGATGATCCCACATTTTTCAAGAGTTTCTGCAACAAACCTGCCTCCACCCTGATTCCTCACATCTACAGCTATTGTGTGTGAAGCAGTGAAGCCTCTCTTCTCGCCAAGCACACTGAATCCAAGGGTATGGAGTTCCTCTGCCAGTGCTCTGGCATTGTCAATGATCGCTGAGGCATATCTCTCCCCGAATTCAAGCTCTTCTGCCATGGTTACTCCGAGGGCAGCCATGGTGTTCAGATGATGGTTACTGATGGTTCCAGGGAATACACCTCTTTGTATGGATTTCCATATTTCATCTGGTGCATTCCCTATAATTATCCCATGCTGCGGACCAGGAAATGTCTTATGGGTACTGCCAGTTATAATTTCAGCGCCTTCCCTAAGTGGATCCTGGAACTTCTTCCCAGCTATCAGACCCAGGACATGAGCTCCGTCGTACCATATCCTGCTGTTGACCTCATCCAGTACATCCTTCAGTTCCTTCAATGGAGTGGGAAAGAGAAATACAGACTGCCCAAACAGTGTAAGTTTAGGCCTCTCATTCCGGATCACCTTTGTGGCCTTGTCCGGGTCTATCGTCATTGTGTCCTCATCAAACGGGAGTTCCACCCTTTTTAGTCCACGAAACCCAACAGCACCAAACTCGGCAGCACTTATGTGACCACCTCCAGCCAGGGCTGGTGTTGCAATGAGATCGCCTGGACTTGTGAGTCCATAGATCGCACCCATATTGGAGACTGTGCCAGATATTGGCCTTGGATCAATCTGTTTTGCATTAAACAGCTTCTTGCCGAGATCAACAACCAGATTTTCCAGTTGATCTACAAATTCATTCCCCTGATAATATCTGTGCCCTGGAAGCCCTTCTGCATACCTTGATCCAAAATCCGTCAAAAGCATCTCCATTGACAATGAACTCATCACATTTTCAGACGCAATGAGCGGTATGCTTTCTCTGAAGAGCTTCGTGTGCTTTTTTGCAATTTCTCTTATCTTCAAAGCGTATTCTTTATTCTCATTCATTTTTTGTTATCCTTTATAATTATATTTAGGTTCCACCTATTTCAACCTTGAGTTTCGCAAAAATGCATTGAGAAAATTATTGCCGGGTGCATCCTGATCTCTATACCTGTTTATTTCTGCTTTGATCCAG
>JBBYJL010000039.1:0-11443 GCA_043196285.1 Thermoplasmataceae archaeon
TAATGTTCTAAGAACTTTTCCAGTCGCTCTTTCAGTGGGTCCCACGGTCACTGATGCTCTGGCGTTGCTCAACGGATTTGACCGGAATGCGTCAGAAGGAGCGGTTGTAGCACAGACCATGAGCCTCGTCTCTGATACTGTCGGACTAACCCCTGCTGTGCTGAGTCAACTCACAGTCATTGGTTTCCTACCACAGTTTTCGTCATTACAAATGAGTATATTGGACGAAAGCCTTCCTCAGTACGCGAATGGCTGCAACTACTCTATTGGTGAATATGAGAGCAGATCTTACATCACAATGCAGATCAACGGAAACACCTATAAGTTCTATGCTCCGAACGATTATTTCAATGCCACATCAATTGTTTGATTCCGATCATTATAATATTAGATTATAAGGGACAGGGGAGTAAATAGCTTACCACAGCGTTCAGATCACGCAGAAGATCGCTTTTTCAATGAATTCATGTTTCACGAGAACAGTGAGACGAAAAGTGTGTACCGGATTCAAGGGAAACGGGGACGTTCCATCTCCTGTTCTGTACTATGTTTACAGTGAATGGCAGTGCCTCTTGGCCTTCCATTAATAATAATGACCTGTACCATACGATCAGGTAATTGTCGAAGATATCAATAATTGCAGTAAATAAATGATAAGAAATGCATACTAGTTCAGAAAAGTATAGTCAAGACTCAGCTGCAATAAAAACTCTACAATTTTACCTGATAATACTCAGTTCTTAAGGTCATGTACTGATGAACAGGATAATTTTCTCAGAGAACTGTTATAGTATTCAGGCAGAAGAAACAATTTTCCTGAATGCAGCAGGTATTTCCTCAATTGTTTTAATCTGCAGACTTCTGCTGATGTACTTACTGAGATCAGAATCGACCTTTGTACCGTAGCCGTTAAGGATCATAATCAATCTGCTTTGAAGTTCCATTCCTTTTCTGTCAAAATCTGTCAAAATAATCACCTCTCTGTATTTCGATGAAATTTCTTCTGCTATTCCAACAATTGTCTTTCCTTGGTTTATATGTATTATTGTGCCTGTGAAGTTCATCGATCTGAGGCTCCTGACATCATTTCTGCCCTCGACAATTATTGGTACTGTGAGGTTTTTCAATATATATCTGTTAAATAAGTCCATGATTTTCTGCTGCTTAGAAACCATGCAGATGTACATGTAAACACTTGTAGATAAAATGGTCTTTCGTATACATAGAATTTCATCAAATTTTATTCAAAGTTTAATTGTACATTATAATTGTCTGCAGAAAGTAATAGCTATAAATAATTCCAGGTCATTAGAGTTTACAGGTGATGGAATGGTACTTGAAGTAGGGTCAAAGGCCCCTGATTTCGAAGGGAAGAGTGACAGGGGAATCAATATAAAGCTTTATGATCTGCTCAAATCATCGGAGGTAGTTCTCTATTTTTACCCGAAGGATTCGACTCCTGGATGCACAGCTGAAGCATGCAGTTTCAGGGATAACTGGGAAGACATAACCAAAACGGGAGCCACAGTGATCGGTGTCAGTACTGATTCACTGGAGTCCCACAAGAAGTTCAGGGATCACTATTCACTGCCGTTTGATCTTATTAGTGATCCGGAATACAGAATTGGAAAGATGTTTGGTCTTCGCGGGCTTTTAATAAAGCCACGAGTGACATTTGTAATTGACAGAAACGGGATCATAAGGCACGTTTATGAATCTCAGTTGAATGCAAGAAATCATGTAAAAGAAGCACTTTCTGCGCTAAAGATGATACGTGGCAATGAGAATGCTGGAAGCAGTTAGTCCCAGAATCTCTTATTTTTTGCATATTCCATCTCTGCATTGATTATCGCCCTTATAAAATCATCATCTTTCTGATAAGAAACCTCTAGGAGCCTTGTAGCTGTTTCCGGACCTATTCCATGTGCAGAAAGTGCCATTACAGCAAGCATGCCTCTTTCTCTGACAAGATGGGCATTTTTATAGATACGCTTGCTCAAAAGCCGGTTTTCAGCACTTCCGGGTTTCCTTAAGACATCCCTCTCAAAGTCTGATAAGGCTGCGACAAGGCTACTTCCGCAATTTGGGCATTTTATGCTCGTGATTTCCCTGACCTTCAAAGTACGCACATTGCCACACCTTGTGCATAAGAGAGTGGTTTCCTCGTTCATAATCCTCTTCCTGATTGAATCAAGGATTGTTTTGGTCGGTTTGAGTGGAAGAACCCTTTCAGAGTAATGTGTGAGGAAAGCCCTGGAAGACTCACTTATACTGTCATTGAGAGTGAATTCCAGCTGCCCGGAATTTAACTTTTTAAGGAATGTGAAGACAGCCTCCAGATCCATGTAATCCCATATTAGCTTGTTCACGGAATCACGAAATACAGGTGTCCCAAAATATGAATCGACTATTTTCTCGAATCTTATTCTGCCAATTTCAGCATCATTGGAAATAATTCCGAATTTTCTTGCCTCATACAAAAAAACGGACGAGAAGAATCTTGATCGCCTGCAAAGTCCCTCAACGTATGATTCCAGCCTTTCTGGATTTATGTTATTCACCACTCCAAGGATCTCCTTTGCGCTCATGTTCCTGGTTATCCTGAAGTAGATGCTGTAAGGAGAATAGTCCATCTCCACGCTTTCGCCAGTTATCATGGATAGCATCCCAGACATGATCTCTGCAAGTGCAAAGTTTCCTTTTGTGCCTAGCAGGATCTGCATGACTATCTCTCCATTTCTTGTCTCGATGATCGGTTTTGTTGATCTTCCAAGCATTTCAGAATGCCAGGACTTAAGTGCCTGCCTTCCAAAATCGTCTACAGTAACCTGGAATTCTTTCCCGTCCCTCAAAGCAGACACCTTCTCGGCCACTACCTGAGGAACAGGTATATCTTCGCCAGTCCATTTGGGGGCGATAGCAGCAGTCTCATAAGGTTCAACCAGAATTTTTTCCTTTTCTAACATCCTTGTCCTCCAGGTTGATCCCTTCATCACGAAGTAGCTACCAGGCTCTATCTCATTGACGACATACCTTTCATCAAGAGTGCCAATGAATTTTTTGTTAACGATATCAATTACCTTGTAGGTCTTCTCGCTCGGTATCATCGAGATATTTTCAATGAAATATGTAAGCGATGATCCCTTTCTTCCCATATCTTCGCCATCAATCCATATATTTTTGATGTTCTGGAGGAAATTCACCAGCGATGTAAATTCATCCTCAGTTAGATTTTCGTAAGGAAAAGTTCTCTTCACAAGATCATAGAAATCGTGGATCTTCATTTTCCCGACGCAGTTAAGCTCAGAAATGATCTGGTTCGCTAGCGTGGCAAGCGATCCTTTGCGTACCCTAACGTCTTCAATAAAACCAGAAAGAGCAAGATCAGATATTGCGAGAGCCTCCTCAAGTTCAATAATGTCGTTGCAAACTATGAACCCCTTGGACGTCTTTTTAATCCAGTGCCCTGATCTACCAACCCTCTGAATCAGCCTGTTAACCTGCCTTGGTGAATTGAACTGGATCACGAGATCTGCAGAACCTATGTCGATTCCAAGCTCGAGGGACGAGGTGCATATCAGGGCCTTGATTTCTCCATTCTTAAAAGCTATCTCGGCTGTCTGCCGGGTTTCCCTTGAAAGAGACCCGTGGTGCACCATAATGGGAATTTCGCCAAGCCACAACCTCAACCTGAAAGAGAGATCCTCCGCCACGCTCCTGGTGTTGACAAAAACAAGTGTGCCATTATGATCCATTATCCGGTTCCAGATAAATTGAATGGAACCGGCATACTGCTCGTCGCATCCAAGTTTTTCTGCAAGATCCTTATTTCCCTTTGGTGTGAGCGTGACCGCAAGATCAAGTTTCTTGACTGGCGAAGAAACAAGTATCTCCGGTTGTTTGGTCGGAGAAAGGTACCTCCCGAGATCGTTGGCATTTCCTATTGTGGCAGACAGACCTATTCTCTGGAATCCACCGCAAAGACTGTCGAGTCTTTCAACAGCAACGGCAAATTGTGATCCTCTCTCAGATTGCGCCAGTTCATGCAGTTCATCCACGATCAGATATTTGCATGATTTTATAACCTCACGCAGCCGCTTGCCTTTCAGGAGGATCTGAAGAGATTCAGGGGTGGTAATGAGGACATCAGCAGGATCTGTGACTATCTTCCTTCTTTCAGATGTGCCTATATCACTGTGCCTGACCTGTATTCTTATCCCAAGTTTTTTACCATAGTCTACGAGCCTTCCGAGCATGTCGCGGTTGAGGGCGCGAAGCGGTGTAACAAAGATGGTGGAAACCGGAGGGGGCTTATCCTTCAAAATTTTGTGGAAAATGGGCAGGATTGCTGCCTCTGTTTTCCCGGATCCGGTTGGAGAAATCAGTATTGCATTTGAGCCCCTTAATATAGAAGGAATCAGGATCGACTGTGCTTCGGTCGGTTCAGAAATACCGCGTTCCTCCAACATTGTCCTGATCCTGCCATCAAGCAGATCAAACACAGATGTCAAAAAGATCCCTGATAATCCTAATCTTCAAACTAAACGTCATTTTCATCTTTCCAGAACATTGCTGCCAAATTGATAAAAGCAGAGTCTACCATTTCATGAACAGGATATCGTTGCCCCCTGATCATGAGCGAAACACAACATAAAAAAGTGGACATGATGGCCCCTTAAAAGTCATCATCGTCATCTGATTCATCGTCATCATCATCGTCATAGTCTCTCCTCGCGATGAAAGCAAACATTTAGAGACACCCCCTGCCCATAAAGTCTTTTTGATATAAATAATTTTTTTAATAATGCCGCTGGAATCTAACAGAAGCAAATGGGAGGTAGGGGATAAATGCGAAACATGCCTTCAACTTTTTCGCTTTAAATCATTGAATAGGATAAGATCGTTACTTCAGATTCCGGAAATTCTCTTGAAATATCAGCAAGTATGGCCAAGAAATTGTTTGCGGTATTTCTTGAAAGCGTAAACTCAACATTCAGCATGGCACCGTCATAATAAGATCTGTTGCTGATCAGCAGGACAGGTGATTTCATCAGCAGGTCAAACATTTTGAGGGAGTACTTGTGATTTACAACATCCTCATAAAAAATGTTGGAGATTCTGGTTACGCTATTAGAAAACACATAATTTGAAGCAGGAGGGCTATCAAAGAGATACAGTCCCCTAACGTCCTGCGCGTCTGCTATAGCCTTGAAAGCAAAACTTACGGGCACCTTAGCATTGTTATGGATGGGTTCCGGATAGTTCATGGTCAGCACAATGGAAGAAATCGCCATATGATTCCTGTATTCATTTTCCGCACGCCTGTTTGAGCTGCTGGGTCCCAGATATACCAGTTCGAACCTGTTCTTTTCTTCCAACTGCAAGTCCAGCAGTACCTGTGACACATCCTTTGTAAATAAATGGTTGAATCTGAAGTAGATGCTGTGGTACCCACTGTCCAGAAAGACTCCGTCAAACACTGTGGTAGGAATCCTGTAGATCCTGTTCAGAGATCCTATTGGAGGATAAAACTGAGAAGTGGCAAGCATTGTGAAAAAATCTCCACTATCCCTGGCTCCAAATTTATCCAGGAACAGTCTTATATCTCTGTTCTCTGACGACACCTTCGGAAGATGATAGAGGAATTCTACGTTACCTTTCCTTATTCTCAGGATGGCAGGCACGAACAGATTGAATTTCTCACTGATCTGTTCGATTGGATCAGTGTTGCCATGCCTAATTATGCATAGCATGTCAAGGGAGTCATCTATGTTTTTCACTGCTATGGCAACAGATCATAACTATTATAGTTAATGTTAACTCCCCACGGATCAGACTGTGGTCACTGCAATAACCTGATCATCACCTTCGAGAGTTATTAATCTTACACCGGCTGCGTGTCTTGACAGCTCGCGAATATCGCTCACCTTGATTCTTATAGTTTGCTGATTCCTTGTGATCAGGATAACCTCATCATCTTCGGAAGCTTTTATTGAGGCCACGACCCTTCCAGTCCTCTTATTTTCCTTCAGTACCATCACACCGCCTGATCCCCTGTGGTGGACGGGAAAATTCTTGATGGAAGTTCTCTTTCCGATGCCCTTTGCTGTTACTACTAGAACCTGCTCATCCCCGATTACAGAAAATGAGTTGATAACATAATTCCCCTTCCCCATTCTCATCGCCTTGACACCCATCGACGAACGCCCTGTTTTTCTTACTTCTCTGGATTCAAACAGCGACGCCTTGCCATTGCTGGACAGAATGAAAATTTTCCGATCTTCAGGAATTGCCTCGACCGATACTACCTCATCATCATCCTTCAGTGTCACGACTCTTGCTCCGGAATCTCTAATCTTCCTGATCTCGTCTATGGAAATCTTCTTCACGAGGCCATTTCTGGTAACCATTACCACAAATCCTGATATGCTGGAAGACTCTGCAATCAGGCTCTTTATAGTTTCTCCCTCCTGAAGCGGAAGTATAGCTGAACCTATTACTCCAGATGCAGTCCGGCTTTTCTTTTCAATCAGGTAAGCCTCTTTTTTGAGGACCCTGCCAGTATTCGTGAAGAAATAGATGAGATCATGGGAACTCGCAGAGACAATTGACTTCGGGGTATCGTTTTTCCATCCTGCAGTTATAACACCCTTGCCGCCCCTTCTCTGGGATCGGTATTCGTCCAGTGACACTCTCTTCAGAAACCCTGAGTCGGATAGCACTATTACGCACTGTTCTTCAGGAATGAGATCCCGATCTGCGATCTCCGTCTCTGCGGAATAGTTGATTCTGGTTCTCCGGTCATCACCATACTTCTTCCTAATATCCTTGAGTTCCTCTATGAGTATGTTTCTTCTCCTTTCTTCGCTGCTGATAATTGCGTTCAATTCTGATATTTCCTTTTTTAGCTTCTCGAGGTCCTGGTTAACTTTCTCAACTTCCAGGGATGTGAGTCTCTGTAGCCTCAGATCAAGGATTGCGTTTGCCTGCTTCTCTGATATCTGCAGCTGCAGTTGAAGTGCAGATCTTGCCTCGGGGGTATCCCGCGAAGATCTTATTATATGAATAGTCTTATCAATGGAATTCAGCGCAGTAACCAACCCCTCAAGAACATGTTCCTTCTCATGATCTTTCTCCAGATCGAATTGAGACCTCTTGAGTATGACAGAAAGACGGTGATTTATGAAGTGATCAATTAATCCTGCCAGGCCTAGAATCACCGGTTGATTGTTAACAAGGACCAGGTTGATTACTCCTATGGACATCTCCAGATCTGAGTGAGCGTACAACTGTTTCATGACCAGGGGTTTCATCTCCTCGTCTTTGACCCTGAAGACGATCCTGATACCTTCCCTGTCGCTCTCATCCCTGATTTCTGTAATGCCGTTGATTATCTCGTTCTTGATCAAATCTGCGATCTTTTCAACCAGCTGTGATTTATTGACATTGTAGGGGATACTCTTCACGATAATCTTCTTGTTTTCTGAAAGATCCATCTCTCCCCTTACATGAACCTTTCCTCTTCCCGTTCTGTATGCATCTGTCATTGTTGAGGAATAGAATATTTCACCACCAGTTGGAAAGTCCGGTCCCTTAACATATTTCAGAAGGTCATCCACTGTGCACTCCGGATTGTTTATCCGGAATATTATGGCATCTGTAATTTCTCTCAGATTATGAGGGAGCATGTTGGTCGCCATTCCCACTGCTATTCCAGACGATCCGTTAAGAAGAAGCTGTGGGACTTTGGACGGAAGATATTCAGGTTCCTCAAGTGATCCGTCAAAATTAAGTCTGAAAGGCACCGTGTTTTTCTCTATGTCTGTAAATAGTTCCTCAGATATTGCCGCCATTCTTACCTCCGTGTACCTCATGGCAGCCGGATCATCACCGTCTATCGATCCAAAATTTCCCTGACCATCAATGAGTGTATACCGGAGGCTGTAATCCTGAGCCATCCTGGCAAGCGACTCATAAATTGCAGTATCACCATGAGGGTGATATTTACCCATGGTTTCTCCAACTATTCTAGCAGATTTCTTATACGGTTTGTCGTGCGTGACAGACAGTTCGTTCATTGAATGCAGTATTCTTCTCTGAACCGGTTTAAGGCCATCTCTTACGTCAGGTATGGCCCTTGAAACTATCACGCTCATTGCATATTCCAGGTATGATGTTTTGATCTCCTCTTCTATAGGTCGTTTTGTTGTCATAAATTCACCTTAAAGATCTATATTCTTGACCTCACTGGCATTGTCTTCGATAAATTTTCTTCTTGGCTCGACTTTCTCTCCCATCAGTATTGAAAATAGTCTGTCCGCTTCAGCAGCATCCTCAACTGTAACTTCAATCAATCTTCTGGTTTCAGGATCCATCGTGGTTTCCCAGAGCTGTTCAGGGTTCATTTCACCAAGTCCCTTAAATCTCTGGACAACGGCATTACTTCCCATCTCTTCAGCAATCCGATCCTTGTCCTGTTCAGAATATACATACCGGACCTTCTCGCCTTTCTGAATCCTGAAAAGTGGAGGTTGAGCGAAAAATATATTTCCATTGTGAATCAGGGGTCGGCAGAACCTGTAGAAGAATGTTAAGAGGAGCGTTCTTATGTGGGCTCCGTCAACATCAGCATCAGTCATGATAATTATTTTTCCGTATCTTAGCTTAGAGAGATCCAGATCGTCCTTGATATTTGTGCCAATAGCAGTGATCAGATTCCTTATCTCTTCATTGGAAAGAGTCTTCAGGTCGTTGGCCTTTTCCACATTCAGTATTTTTCCCCTCAGTGGAAGTATGGCCTGAAATTCCCTATTCCTTCCCTGTTTTGCAGTGCCGCCAGCTGAATTTCCCTCCACTATGAAGATCTCGGCCTTTGCCGGATCAGATGTGGAACAGTCAGCGAGTTTACCAGGCAGTCCCCCGCTTTCAAGAGCAGATTTCCGGCGAACCAGATCTCTTGCCTTTCTTGAAGCTTCTCTTGCCTCTGCAGCAGCAATAACCCTCTTTACAATCAGTTCAGCTATGTTAGGATACGCATTGAGATAGTCCTTGAGGAATCTTTCGGTGATAGATTGGACAAATCCCCTTACATTGGCGTTCCCGAGCTTTGATTTTGTCTGGCCTTCAAACTGCGGTTCCCTTATCTTAACATGAAGTACAGATACAAGCCCTTCCCTGACATCGTCGCCGTTAATTGCGTCAACGCCTTTTATCATGCTCTTGGATTTCGCATAGTCCTGAATTGCTCTGGACAGGCCAGACCTGAAACCTGCCACATGGGTACCACCATCAATTGTGTTAATATTGTTAACGTAGCTCTGCATGATCTCAGAAGTGCTCATGTTATACTGGAACGCAAATTCCACGACTCCCTGCTCCTGCTCCTCGTGAAAGGAAATGGGATCCTTGTGAACGTTGGTATGACCCTCACCCAGATACTGGACAAATTCCACCAGCCCACCATCATAATGAAGTGTTTCTTTGTGGGATGATACCTGATCTTCAACGGTTATTGTTATCTGTGGATTGAGGAACGCCAGTTCACGCATTCTAGCAAGTATTGTTTTGTAGGAGAACTCAGTGGTCTCGAATATCTCCGGATCAGGATGGAATTTTGCAATGAAACCATGAGTGCTGTTAAGATTTATAGGAACTGTGGATACATCTTTATCCTGCAGGTTCTGGATATTTGCGATCTCAACAGAAAGTAATCCGGATTCTGGGATTCCCTGCTTGAAGATTTCATAATCAATCCTGTCGATCTTCTTTACGAGAGCAATCAGTTTAGAAGAAAGAGCATTGACTACATGGATTCCAACACCATGAAGACCACCAGTGATCTTGTAAACTTTCTTGTCGAATTTTGCCCCGCTATGAAGTTCAGTCAGTACTATTTCAAGTCCGGGCCTGTTGTATTTGGGGTGTATATCTGTCGGTATTCCTCTGCCATCATCCTCAATGGTAATCCATCCATTCTGCTGAATCGTGATATAAACATTGGAGCAGTATCCCGCAACGGATTCATCAATACTGTTGTCCACTACTTCGTATACAAGATGGTGAAGTCCTCTTTCATCCGTAGAACCTATGTACATTCCCGGTACTTTTCTTACAGCCTTCAAGCCCTCAAGTATCTGTATTTGTGATGCGTCATAATTTTCCATTCAAACGACCCTATTAACAACAACCATATCACAGCATGTTAAATAATTCATTTCTATTCGCATCTCAGTTACAGTAAAAAGCCTATGACACTAATAAACAAAAAGTTAGCCTCTTTCATTCAAAATCTAAAATATCTATATGAACCAGGCAATTCAAAACCTTGCAAGTTTCAGTCAAATGGATGGGTGCATTACTTTAACTCAATCATAAGCGATAACAAAATTCTGGATCATTACACAGATCAAGTAAAGACCAGCACAAACTCCTGCCCTGAACAATCTGACGATGATATTTCAAGCAGTTTTGATCATTCTGAGTTCAGACAGGAGTCATTGCCATTACTTGATCAAATGGATGGAATTTCACAAATTATACCAACAATATCCGTTGACTATATCGAGAATGGTGAAAGGATAATGGGGATCTACCTGATGCAATTGCGATCTGGTATATTGAGGATTCCTGTCCACTCAGAGAGAATACATGAATTTATCAGTAAGAGGGATCATCTGAAAATACGGTGTTATGGTCCTCTCAATGTCGATCAGATCATTGAATATTCAAAGTCATCTAACTTCGGCGCCTGTTATGATCCCGAGACTGCCAGGAACAGCTCATTCGTGATAATCGGTTCACTTTCAGGTGGCTTCGCTGACGGTATGATTGAGGTTTCGGGCAAAAAGATAAATGTTCATTTCCATGAATTTATGTTCGAATCCATACATTTCTGCAGAAAATCCTGCTACTCCATTCTTCCCGGGTCCAGCGAACATAAATTGATCCTAAATTTTCTGGGGCAGAATATACCCAATCACTGATTTATTGAGGAGGCAGAATACGGGAAATCTAACTTTCAGACTTCCTTAAGATAATGCTGATCTCGCCGTTTTTTTCCTCGTATTTAGTGATTTTTAACTTTGAAGCATTTGCCATCCCATTGAAGATGTCCTCAGTATACGGGAACTTCTCTTTCTCGATGAGAATATTTGCGTCCTGTCCTGGGTCCAGTTGGAAGTAAAGCCCTTTCATGACACTTTTCAGGTAATTGAATGGATCTCCGCCACATGAAATATATCTATGATCTTCTACTATCATAGAATATCATTTTATACCGGTATAATAGAGTTAGGATTCTATTTCTAGGTTGTGAAATCTATTAACCATGTTAACAAACCTCTTTGGAAGTTATCATCTGTCTGATGCTTAAACTTCGTGGGTGCAACCCATCACCCTCTATCCCGTCCTCAAACGATTTCGGGATTGCTTTTCTTATCATACA